>JBCCXG010000685.1:0-3767 GCA_039191945.1 Bacteroidota bacterium | reverse complement strand
GCCTCCTCAAGGTCACCCTGTAGCTCCTCATAGATACTTGGTTCGCAAAACCACTTGAAAAGGCGGGAGTGAAATTTCGGTAGATCGGGAATCATTTCAAACTAAAGTTGGGCACCAGACTCCACATTTGCTCCCGCACTTCTTTTGCTTGCTGTAAGGAAGCCTTTCCACTATTTGTCAGTTGATAATACCTCTTTCTCCTACCCCCTCGCTCAGCGGTGGCTCCACCATATTCAGATTCAAGCAATCCCTTCTCTTCCAGCCTGGTCAGGGCAGTGTGCAAGGCTCCCCGACTAATCTCTCGCTTCAGCCTGCTTGCAATTTCCTTTTGGATCTGAAGGCCATAAGCCTGATCATTCAAGATGAGGATAGCCAGCAACACGATCTCTTGAAACTCTCCAATATTGGTCTCTTTCATAATGAGTAATGATTTGTTTCTATATTGAAGACCAAACGTAGGCAAAAAGTATTTGTTTCACAAATGAAGACTAAATGAATTTCATCCACTCGTCACAATCCACTGGTCTTGATTCCCAAAACTTTTTATTTTCCGACTTGAATAATAAACCCATCCAACATGCACAAAAAGCTCCCACTTCTCTTCGTAGGAATTGTCCTTTCCTACTTTGTATTGTCCCAAGGCACGCAACTCTTGAGGCAACCTACTATTTCTTCTACTGACATTGTTTTTGTCTATGCCAACGACCTTTGGAAGGTCAGCAGAGCAGGTGGTGATGCAATACGACTAACCTCAAATGAGGGATATGAATCGATGCCACATTTTTCTCCCGATGAAGAATGGATTGCTTTTTCCGCTCAGTACGATGGCAACACCGATGTATATGTTATCCCTTCTACAGGCGGTTCTCCCACAAGATTAAGCTATCACCCAAGCGCAGATATCGTGCAAGGTTGGACCCCGGATGGCAAAGTAATTTTTAGATCGACTCGGCAGGCCCATCCTACTCGAATCAATCGATGGTATACCATTGGAATGGACGGCGGATTGCCAGCGTTGTTTGACGTTCCCAGAATTGCCAGCGGAGAGCTATCCCCGGATGGAAAATATGTTGCCTATGAGCCGATTACCTATTGGGACCCCGAATGGAGAAACTACCGCGGAGGACAAGCACAACCCATCTGGATCGTCGACATGGAATCCATGGAGCTAACCCGAACACCAAGAACCGACAATGAACGACATGTGAGCCCCGTCTGGAATGGAGGAAAAGTGTACTACCTATCAGAAAGGGATTTTCTTGCCAATATTTGGTCTTTCGATCCCTCCACAAATACAGAGGAGCAAGTAACTTATCACAAGAAGTTCGATATCAAAACCATGGATGCCACGAAAGATGCCATCGTCTACGAAATGGGAGGTTATCTGCACCTGCTTGATCCTACGAATGGCAACTCCACCCAGTTGGAAATTAACGTGGCCGGCGACATGAATTTTGCCCGGGTACGATGGGAAATCGTCTCAGGTAACGATCTGAGAAACCCAAATCTGTCTCCCAACGGAAAACGAGCAGTCTTCGAACATCGAGGAGAAATCTTTACGTTCCCGAAAGAAGAAGGAAGTTGGAGAAACCTGACCAATACGCCAGGAGTTGCGGACCGTTCACCAATTTGGTCTCCTGAGGGTGACAAAATCGCTTGGTTTTCCGACGTCACAGGAGAATACCAACTTGTAGTGGCAGACCAGTACGGAAAAAATCAGCAGTCCTATGCGCTTCCGAATACTACCTTTTACTTCAGGCCTGATTGGTCTCCTGATGGAAAATACATCGCTTACACGGATACAGATTACAATATCTGGTACATTGATCTGGCTTCCGGAGCAGTAAACCAAATCGATACAGATCGGTATGCACATCCTAATCGTTCCATGAACCCAGTCTGGTCTCCGGATAGCCGGTGGGTGACTTACGTAAAACAATTAGCAAGTCATTTCAAGGCGGCTTTTGCTTTTAATGTAGAGACGGGTGAGAAGATTCAATTGACAGATGGCATGGCCGATGTCATTTCGCCAACGTGGGATCAAAGTGGGAAATACCTTTATTTCCTAGCCAGCACCAATTACGGTCTCAATTCAGGATGGTTAGACATGAGCTCGTATGACCCGGACATAACCAGAAGTCTTTATTGTCTTATCCTGTCAAATGATACCGCGTCACCAACGATTGCAAAAAGTGACGATGAGTCCGTGACCTCTGAAGATGAACCAAAAGAAGAAAAAGAGGAAAAGAAAGAAAAGAAGGGCAAAAAAGACGCGGAGTCAGAAGAGGAAACTACATTGAAAATTGCTATTGATAAAGCCTCTTTAAGTAACAGAATCATTGCACTTGATATGCCTTCCAGAAACTACGTTGGCCTAAATGGCAGTAAAGAAAACTCCGTACTCGTGGCCGAAGTGATTCCCAATGAGCGCGGTGTAAAAGTGCATCAGTTTGATTTGGATAAAATGGAAGCAGGTACCTATGCCACAGGTATCAACCAAGCAGTAAGTTCCTCAAACGGCCAACATGTGCTGCATCAATCCAGTGGAAGCTGGTCCATTTCCAGCACTACCGGCAAGCCTTCCTCCGAAGATAAAATTAAGATCAATGCAAAGATCAAAATTGATCCTCCTGCGGAGTACAGCCAAATCTTTCGGGAAGGATGGAGATACATGCGAGATTTTCTTTACGTCGACAATGTACACGGAGCACCCTGGGATCAAGTATACGAATGGTATGCTCCATGGATCAAAGACGTGCGACATCGTACTGATCTTAACTACATGGTAGACATCATGAGTGGCGAGGTAGCCATTGGGCACAGCTATGTAGCTGGTGGCGATATGCCTGACATTGAGCGGGTGCCCGTCGGACTCTTGGGAGCAGATCTCAAATTGCAAGATGGATTCTACCAGATCGAAAAAATCTACAACGGCGAGAGTTGGAATCCTAACCTATCGAGCCCTTTAGGCATACCGGGACTGGGGGTGAAAGAGGGCGACTTCATCACCGCGATCAATGGACAACTGCTTTCCTCTGACCAAAACATCTATCAGCTCTTAGAGCAAACTGCAGGAAGTGTAACTACCTTGACGGTCAATACCTCTGCTACCAGTGGAGGAAAAGAAATTATGGTAAAACCAATTCGGAACGAATACCAGTTGCGAACGGCAAGTTGGGTCGAAGGTAATCGCGCCAAAGTATCTGAAATGTCCAACGGCAAACTTGCTTACGTATACCTACCAAACACTGCAGGTGCTGGTTTTACGAATTTTAACCGATATTATTTTGCGCAGCAAGATAAGAAAGGTGTAGTACTGGATGAACGAAACAACGGCGGTGGATCAGCAGCCGATTACATGATTGACATCATAGCCCGAGAGCCATTTGGATATTTCAATAGCAAAGCAAGCGACAACCGACCATGGACTACTCCGCTGGCAGGTATTTGGGGGCCAAAGGTCATGATCATTAATGAACGAGCAGGCTCCGGCGGTGATCTACTTCCATACATGTTTAGAGCCAAAAAGCTTGGACCACTCATAGGTACGCTAACCTGGGGTGGGCTAGTAGGCACATGGGATACCCCACGATTCATCGACGGCGGACGCATGGTCGCACCACGTGGTGGTTTTTACGACGCGGATGGAAATTGGGCGGTTGAAGGTGAAGGTATTGCGCCGGATATTGAGGTGATCCAGGAACCAAAAGAAGTGATGGCCGGAAAAGATCCTCAACTCGAACGAGCTGTTGAAGAAGCGCTGAAAT
>JBCCXG010000684.1:0-3768 GCA_039191945.1 Bacteroidota bacterium | reverse complement strand
GTTCACCACCGCTCAAGCCGCGGGCTCCTCATTTTTGAAGGATCAAAAACGAGGCAAAAAATCCTTCCTCCAAACAAGGTCTTCCGAGAACTAACATTCCTTCGATGGAGGTCCATGGCTCTAGGGACTAGAGAACAGAACTTCCTTTGATCAAGACAGTGGCACGACTGAGTTTGAAGGAAACCTGACGAGCTAAGGGCGTGTACCTTTGGTATTCGATAATCGCATGCAGCATCTGCTTGATTTGAAAATAGCGGGAGGGTCCCCTCAGGAAACGAGAAGGTGTGTGGAAGAACCACTTGCCCCCTGATTTATTCCGGGGGCCCTATCAGGTAACCACTAACCTATGAAAGTCTGAAAGGCCTGTCTCAGGAACCAATATCCCCATTTCTGCAGCCGCGAAGATCGAGAGACTACCCACATTTCCAGGGGTGCCGGAACAGGCCCGACCTAAAGGCCAGGTCCGGGATTATCCCTCCTTCAACTCTGTGGTGCAATGTCCGGTGTGGACCGTCGTCGAAGATTCCACGTCGCCGATCCATTGCTGCTCTAAAATTGAACGATCAAAAGGCTCCTCTGAATGACGACGGGTGACGCTGCAAAAAACAGCCTTTCAAATGACCCGATGAACGGGAGGCTAATCGTCCGACTTCTTCTCGAGGTTGATTTGATAGTTGATGTCGTTGAGTTTTTGGTTGAAGTCGGTGACCTCTTTGTCCATCAACTCCTTGAAACCTTCCCGTGCCACCTGTAGTCGCTCGTTCAGTACTTCGTATACTTCTCCTTGCTGATCGGTCGGGCGAAAGTCAATGCCGCTGGCCCCAATGTCACTGGCCAAGGCACTCAATCGACCGTACAATTTCATCGGCGAACGAAACGCATCTTCGCGGGCACCCGTCAAGTGAATATCATACAATTGAGCAGCAATGCCCTGCGCTGCCTGGTAGAGTCGGCTTGCTTCTTCCCGTTCTTGAGGATCGCTCAACGTCGTCTGCAGTTTGCCCAATTCATTCTTCAACGACTCGACGGTATTGATCATCTCCACCGCCAAGTTCATCGCATCCCGCAGCTGCAACGAGAAAGCAACTTGCGCTCGGACATCATCCAAAGAACCTTCAGCTCCAGGATCTTTAAGTACGGTCAAGGTCTGGGAGTAGCTTTCCTCCCCCACTTTCAGGACCACTTCATAGTCGCCTGGTACGACCTTAGGGCCATACTGCCCTGCCATGAGGTCTAAGTCCCATGTAACCAAAGGCCGCCATCCTTCGCCGTTGAGCTGTACCCATGGTCTACCGGGAGGCTGTGTCCTGAGGCGAGGCTTATACGTGGGCTCATAACGCAGGTCCCACCACAGCCGGTTGATCCCAGCGTCTTTCGAGCCGTCCAGCGTACGAACAACATCTCCGTTCTCGTCTTTCACTTCGACCGTCACCAATTCGTCAGTCTCGCCGGGAAGGAAGTAGTTGATGGCGGCGCCATAAGGTGGATTGCGTCCCGCACTCTGACTGGGTCCATCGGTCTTGATCGACTCCACCCGAGCGAATCGGTAGGCGGGTCTGGGTTCCAACAGGGTCGTCTGCTTCAATTCATCCGCAGCGCGCAAGGCTGTCAGATCATCCAAGATGTAGTAACCTCGGCCATACGTGGCGACCACAAGGTCGTTAAAATTCTCCTGTACAGTTAGCCAATAGATGGGCGCTGGTGGCAGGTTGTTCCGAATGCGCTGCCATTGCCTTCCCTCATTGTAGGAAACATAAATACCGTTATCTACCCCCAAGTACAGCATGCCTTCTCGTTTCGGGTCCTCGATCACCACATGAGCAAACCCGTGAACTCCAGCCTCTAAGCCATTGCTGATTTTCTGCCAAGATTGGCCGTAATCCTCTGTCTTGTAGACGTAGGTGCCTAAGTCTCCCATCTGATGTAAGTCGACGGTGATGTAAACTTTGCCTTTGGTGTGGGGTGAAGGGAAGATGTTGGCGATGGTGCCCCAAGGGGGAAGGTTGGGAATGTTGTCGGTCAGGTTGGTCCAGGTTTTGCCGGCATCTTTGGTCAGCTGGACCTGGCCATCGTTGGTGCCTGCCCAAATGTGACCGGCATCGAGTGGGGACTCTTCGATGGCGAACAGTGTCGCACCGTCGAAGGTCATCAGGTTATCAATCGCGACGCCACCTGAGCTTTGTTGGTGGGATTTGTCATTGAGGGTGAGGTCAGGGCTGATTAGCTGCCAGCTTTGGCCGGCATCATCGGACTGATGGACGAACTGGCTCCCGACATAGACTCGATGCTTGACATGCGGTGAAAAAGACAAAGGGAAGTTCCAGTGCCAGCGGTACTTCATATCCGCCGGTGCCCAGCCATAGCCTGCTTCTGGCCACACCCTGACTTCCCGTGCGTGACCGGTTCTCAGGTCGAAGCGCTCCAGACCACCATCGTAGCAGCCCGACCAAATAATGTTGTTGTCCGCGGGATCGGGCTTGGCGAATCCGCTCTCACAACCTCCCACACCCCGCCAGAGACCCACGGGAATGTAGCCTTGCAGGCTGTTGCTCGGACCGCGGTAGGACCAGCCATCCTGACGGTTGCCATACACAAAGTAGGGGACCTGATCGTCTACCGATACGTGGTACATCTGCGCGATAGGAAGGACGACGCTACGGAAGGATGCGCCGCGATTCAAGCTCATACTGGCGCAGCCATCGTGGGCGACCATCATCCGATCAGGCATCGTAGGGTCAATCCACATGTCGTGATTGTCTCCGCCTCCCCGAGGCGGCTTTTTCATGAGGTTCTTGCCTCCATCATTGGATTTTGAGAAACGGACGCTCAAAAAATAGATCTCATCCGGATTGTCAGGCGCGACCGCGATGCGGGTATAGTAGGGCGCTCGCTCATTCATCGTGTGGTCCTGGCTTCGTAGCTCCCACGTTTGGCCGCCATCGTCGCTCCGGTACAATTCCGGGCTCTCGATCTCGAACAAAGCATAGACTACGTTGGGCTCATTGTGGCATAATGCCACCGCGGTCTTGCCTACGGGTCGGGCTTCGCCACCGGGTAAACCATTTTTGGTCATCGGCGTCCAGCTCTCGCCACCGTCTTCCGACTTGTAGATACCTCCACCAGGTCCACCGCTGCGGAGTCCCCAGGTATTGATGTGGATGGACCACATGGCGGCGTAGAGTACGTCAGGGTTCTGCGGATCCATGGTGAGGTCAGAAGCACCCGTGCCTTCGTCCACAAAAAGGACCTGCTTCCAGCTTCTGCCGCCATCCGTCGTTTTGTAAATACCTCGCTCTTTTTGGTTACCGTAGGTATGACCGAGCGCGGCGGCGTAGACAATGTCCGGGTTACTCGGATGAATCACAATGCGACCAATGCGTCCAGTATTCTCAAGCCCCATGCGTTCCCAGGTCTTCCCGGCGTCCGCGGACTTGTAGATCCCGTCGCCCATCGCATGCGCCGGACGAATGAGAAAGGTCTCGCCGGTGCCCATCCATACCTGGTCGGGATCGCTGGGGGCGATGGCCACGGAGCCAATAGAGGAGGCTTCCAATGTATCTGTAATTGGTTTCCACCGGACACCACCGTCCACAGTCTTCCACAGGCCACCAGAAGCGGCGCCGATGTAATTGACCATGGGGTCTCCGGGGACACCGGCAATGGCGTAGTCACGATTGCCTTCCGGTCCATTGAATGGGAAATTGAGCTGACTTACGGTCTCTTCGTAGGAAGGGGATTGCTCGTACAAAGACGAAACGAGTGTCAACG
>JBCCXG010000683.1:0-3781 GCA_039191945.1 Bacteroidota bacterium | reverse complement strand
TTCATCTCCACGCTCTTTGGCGTCGAAGTAATCCTCTTCGTCCTCGCCTTCATCGGCAAGCTCGATTTCATCGTTGAACGATAACTCAGTGATTTCCACGAAGTCACCATCTTCTGAATTCCACACTTCATTACCACCAGTCAGGGTGCTTACCCTGTAGAATCCGCCTCTACCAGCAAGGAAAAGGTAGTCGTTCTGATCAAAGTCCACTTGGGTCACAGATCCCGGTCGCGTCTTGTATCTCAAGCGCTTCACTTGGTGCACTCCTTCCTCATCGGCATCGATATCAATGACCCAAATTCGACCACGATTCGCAGCGACAATGTGCTTCTTCGTAGGGTCAATGGCAATGTGCGCCCCTCCGGGTAGGTCGATCGCCTCGCCCCGAAAAGACAAGGGAAGCTTGCGCAACAAGGCATCTCCTGTCAATCCTTGAAAGTCATAAATGACCTCGAAAATGCTTGAGTTCCGAGTGGCGTTGTCCTTATTGAGAAGGAATACACGCTGATTGAACGGCATACGCCGCAGTTCGATGTCCTCTGAACTCAGCTCCTCGTCTAGCAACAGGTCCTGACAAGAGAACGGAATCAGTGCTAGAAACAGCACTGCAAGTTTGGTTAATGGTCTCATTTAAAATCCTGGTTGTATATAATTGAAAACAATTCTCGATAAAGATAATACATAACGGCGCATACACGATATGTTCCTATCGAAGAAGTCTAAGATTTCGATGAATCCACAATTTTTATCGATGTAAGATCGGATAGGTCTCTCCGGTTCCCTGACGCAGGTAATAGAGACCGGGAGGTAGGTCATAGAAATCCACAATCCGTCGACCATGGGCGTCCGATGTCGATGGCACTCGGATGGATCGACCCTTGGAGTCAAACAGCGTCAACGTGACCTCGTTGCCAATCCCCTCCAGGTACAAATTGTCCGACACGGGGTTGGGGTATACCAAGGGGTCGATGGTGAAGTCCGGGACGTCTTCGTCCCTAGTCTCCGCTGCCAACAAGAAACTGATCAACAAAGACTGTCCAGTGCGGCGGTCCCCATCCATTACGATGGAACCCATTGCGGATCGAGTCCGGTATACTTCGACACCGAAGGAAGTGCTGACTGATATCTCATACTCCCCTGCCGTCACGTCAACCGTAGGAGAAACTGGTAAATAATGCTCTCTACCAAATAGCCTAGCTCTTGTCGACCAGTCTTGTTGGTGGAGCACGTTACCTTCATCATCTTGGATCTGGATCTGCAAAAGATCGTTTCTCCCGGCACTGGCCAGGGGCAGGTACAAACCCTGGATGCTGGCAGTAGGTAAGGTGATCAACTCAGAGAACTCAAAAACCTGGGGAATGCTCAACAGCGAGTCCTCTCTGCCGAAGGCCGAAATCTTCCGCACCTGGCTCGTGGCCCGATGGAAGTCCGTACCCTCCATGTAGGCGATATCATCTGTGCCGATGTACTGATCAATCTCCTCGGCTACCAAATCGAAACGAGTATATAGATCATTGGTAGGCACCTCGGGGGTCGAACCTCCCGCAGAAAGAATACCAACCACATCTCCCCACTGGTTGAACAAGGGTGAGCCACTGGATCCCAGGTCCGTAAAACCTTGCTCCCATCGCAATACCCGCCATGTACCGTTGGTCAATGGGGTTGCTTCATTCGCTTCGAAGTCCGGTAACGTTTGGTAAATTGGACGGTTCAGATCTTCACTCAAAAGCTTCTCGCCCAATAGAGAGTGCCAACCCACCACGGATTTGGGCTGTACAGATGACCGGTTCCAACCGGCGTAGATCGGTAGTAGCTCCTGGGGAATAGGATCGATGATTTCGTACAGCACATAATCCAAGTCTACGGAGGAGGACAGCACCTGCACATTGATCGTGGACCATGACACCTCTCGGATATCACTACCCTCCAACAATCTATCTGCTAATCGGACCGTGACAAAATCAGACGCATCTCGCAAGCAGTGCCTCGCCGTCAAGAGCAGTTGACGGCCATCATTTTGCGTATTGTTGAGCAGTACTCCGTTGCAGGTTCCCAGGGGTGTATCGACCTCCCATACACTTCGCCGCAGCTGCGAAATAGAGAGCTCCTGTCCCACCGAAGGCTGCGTAGATAGTAAGCAGAGGATACCGGCAAGAGGGCAAAGCAGCCGTCGCAATATGTCTAGGCGGAGTGTCACAATAAGTAAAGGTCTAAAGCTGAAGCGACATCTACACGCACGTAGCGCTCCGACATGCGGTGTAGTGCTACGACTAGGAAATATCGGTGAGTGAACCGGCGGCCGGGGTTAGTACCAGCGCATACCTCACCTGGTGTCGGCTCAGGGATAGGAACGGCATCGGCGGGGCCTGCCGGGGGACCCAGAATCTGCGATGATCAAAGATGTGCGATGATGCTGGGGGTCCCGGCACTGCGGCCGGGAGCGCGGAGCCAGATACAGTGGATAGCCCGACCGTGAAGTGAGAGAGAAGGACAAACGATGCACCCTAGGGCTTGACCTCTCTCTACTTCACGGGGAGCCCATGAGCCGAAAACGAGCAACTTGCCTCGGTTGGAAGCTCGACATTACGCTCAGCGGAACGGGGGCACATTTACAGACAGTTGAGACAGAGAAAAAGCGGATTGAGCAAGAAATGAACGGAATGTCGAAATAAAATGGAGTGTCACACTGTTGATAAAGGGTGAGATCACCTAATTTTCGAACATGAAGCGGAGCATCGCTTGGGTTCTATGTTTTGTGGCGCTATCCGCCCATAGCCAAAACTTTTTTTCGTGGCAGTACAACGACCGATACTACTCAGTGACGGCTGGAACGGGCATGACCCAGTATTTCGGCGAACTGAAGGACGACTATCGGATACGTCGACGGCTCTCTCACGCCTCTCTGGGTGTTGAGGCAAGGCTACTGAGTCAAGTGGGTGCCCGCGCCGAATTTATCTACTACAACCTGAAGGGCGACGATCGAGATGCTGCGGACAGTAGCTTTGCCAGGCAACGTAACTTGCGCTTCGAATCACAGAATTTTGAATTGAACCTGCAGGGTATCCTCTATCTGAAAAAGTACAGGGGCAACTTTCATAAGCGGGTGGCTTTTGACCCCTACATGGGACTGGGCATCGCAGTGACCAGCTTCAATCCTAAAACCGATTTGGACACGGTCGACTACGTATTGAGGGACTTTGAAACCGAGGGCGTATCCTATGGACGGTTTGCTTTGGCAATACCTCTGTCCTTCGGGGTAAAACTACGGCTCAATGAGTTCATCAACTTCAACGTTGAGCTGGGCTATCGTTATACTTTTACTGATTATCTGGATGATGTGTCGACGACATTCATCGAAGAAGACGGCTCGATCGCCAGTCGACTTTCGAATCGCAAGCGAGAGACGCGCATCAACGGAGAGCTGGCGATCATCAATCAGGAGCACTTCGACGCCATGGTGGCTGGAGCCCCTCGTGGAGAGCCGGGCAATAATGACAGCTATCTGTTTGCTATGTTTAAGCTCGAAGTTTTCTTGCCCGGCTCCGGTCCACTTTGGAAAAAGCCATCTGCCTACTAAGCCATACGTCGCCTATTCATATCCTTTGAATGGCTCAAGGTCCTGCTGATGAAAATCAGCCGATCGGAAAGCAAAAAGAACGAGGACGGTTTTCAATGCAATCGCTAGATCAAGACTTAGATCCAAATCACTGACGTACTGCACGTCATAGTCAAATCTCTCGGACCAGGTCAGTGTATTTCGCCCATTGACCTGTGCCAGTCC
>JBCCXG010000682.1:0-3798 GCA_039191945.1 Bacteroidota bacterium | reverse complement strand
GTCGAGAGATCCCAGCTGCGAGGGTCGCAAGTGCGATGATAAGACCCAGATACTCCTCGCCTCCCAGGGAGGCCAGGTAGTCTGGCATTTCAGCGAGCGCCATCGTCACCGATGAAAAGAACAAAAAGGAGCTCAGGCACAAAAGCCAAAAGTCGGCGGAGTATCGCTTCACTACGAGGGATCAGTTTTCTCAGGGGAAAGGAGTGCGCTTGGGCTGGCAGCTTAGGCCGACTCCTGTTGCTGCATTAACACTGATTTGATGAAATCGTTCAGATCTCCATCCAATACATTTTGAACATCGGTCCTTTCGAATCCTGATCGCGCATCCTTGATCAGTTTATAGGGGTGGAGCACATAGTTTCGAATTTGTGAGCCAAAATCGATTTTCATTTTACCAGCCTCGACCTTCTCCCGCTCAGCATTTCGTTTTTCGACCTCCCGCTGGTAGAGCTGCGACTTTAGCATTTGCATGGCCCGCTCGCGGTTAGCCAGTTGTGATCGTTCGACCTGACAAACTACAACTATGCCAGTCGGCTTGTGGGTAAGCTGCACCTTCGTTTCGACCTTGTTGACATTTTGACCTCCAGCTCCCCCAGATCGGGCCGTCTGCATCTCGACATCGTTGGGGTTTATTTCTATTGCTATCGAGTCGTCGACCACTGGATATACATAGACCGAGGCAAAAGAGGTGTGCCGTCGGCCTCCACTATCAAATGGTGAGATCCGAACCAACCGGTGGACGCCGTTTTCAGATTTGAGATAGCCATAGGCCATCGCCCCGTCAAACTCAAGGGTGACCGACTTCACGCCTGCTACATCACCTGCCTGGAAATCGACTTCTCGTACCTTGTATCCGTTAGCTTCTCCCCACATGATGTACATCCTCATCAGGATACTCGCCCAGTCGTTGCTTTCTGTTCCACCGGCACCAGGTGTGATTTGCAGCATAGCAGAAAGCTGGTCTTCTTCACTAGAGAGCATTTTCTTCAGCTCGAGCTCCTGAAGCATCGTCAAAGCTTTTTGATACTCTGACTCAACTTCTCCATCCTCAGCCTCGCCCATATCGGCAAACTCGGCAAGTGTCTCTACATCGCCCAAGGCCGTCTCGAGGCTTTCATAGGCGGTGGTCCAACTTTTCTTTGCCCGGATCGCTTTGAGCACTTTTTCTGCTCCTTCCGGGTCATTCCAAAAGTCAGGTTGTGCCGTGACGAGTTCCTCTTCTTCTAGTTCTTTCTTCTTGCGATCGTAGTCAAAGGTACCCCCTCAAGGCATTAACGCGGGCCTTCATGTCTTTCAGCTGATCTGCTGTCATATTGGGTTATTGATTTTCGAAGGGCGAAATTAATGAAATGATGAGAATAACCGGCATGATCTCTACTCGCAGGTGTGTTCCTAGATAAGGAACTCATCCACTATATCGGAGGAAGAGTGTAAATGAAGTAGGTCATAAAAAGACTGGAATCTTAAGGTAAAACCAGTTCGCAGGATTGTTTTAGTATAAAGCTAAATGTTGTACCAGAACAGTTAACAGATGAGTAAGCATTCTATTGGTATCATCGGGATGGGCTGGGTAGGTTCCAGCGTGGCCATCTCTATCCTACAACGGGGGTTGTGTCAGGAGTTGTTGATCAATGATGTCCGAAGTGAAATCGCCGAGGGTGAGGCCATGGACCTCAACCATGGCTCCTCGTTTTATCCGGCTTGTGATGTTTATGCGGCAGACATAGAAGAGATGGTTCACTGCCATGCGATTGTGGTGACTGCAGGCAGGGGAGGTCGTCCGGAGGAGACCCGGCTCGATTTACTCAAAGACAACATTGCCATCGCCCAATCGATCTCCCAAAAGCTCGCAGGTTTCCAGGGCTTGCTGATCATCGTGGCCAATCCGGCAGACGTCTTGACCTACTACTACCAACAGTTTACGGGCCTTCCTGCGCATCGTGTCATCGGTACAGGGACTATGTTGGATACAGCGAGACTACGCGAGATGGTGGGTACTCACTTCACTATCGATCCTCGGAGTATTCACGCTTACGCGATCGGTGAGCATGGCGACTCTCAGTTGGTTCTCTGGTCACAAGCCACTATCGGCGGTTTGGCCCTGCGAAAGTGGCCCGGATGGGAGCCCACCCTAGAGTCCGACATCGCCGAAAAGGTCCGACGAGCGGCAGGTGAGATCATACGTAGAAAAGGGGCAACGAATCATGCCATTGGCCTGGTCACTGCCACCCTATTGAAGTGGCTGTTGCGGGGAGAGCGTCGGGTGATTGCCGTGTCGAGTGTGCTTCCCCCTCATTTGGGTCTGGGAGAAGTTGCACTTTCTTTGCCCTCCGTGGTCTCGAGCGATGGTGTCATGGAAGTGTTGAAGTTGCGTATGGAATCCGATGAAGAAGCGAGACTGAAAGTCAGCGCCGAAGTGTTGAGAACGGCGATTGCATCGGTCCGGTAGAGCCAAGGGTCAAACAACCTCTTCCCTTGGCTCCTCGGTAGATGGTAGAAAGTAGTTTCGGACCAGGTTTTCCCAATCGACTATCTTTAGGGTCCTGAAACCTGATCATTCTATGACACTACGCCTGAACCACCTCGCCCTCTTTTTGATGGTCTTGTCTGCTTGTGAAGTTGCTGTGAGTCCCACTTCGGAGATAGAGACTTCCCCAATGCCAGCGCCGGACTTCATCCTCTCCGCTGACCAGACCCACAATCGCTTCAGTGCGACCATACCCCCGGCGATCACTGTGCCATCCGGTGCAGTGATTGAGGCATTTACGGAGGATGCGAGTGATCAGCAGCTGTCGGTATCGTCCACCGCCGAGGACATTGGCAGTGTATCATTTGATCCTATTCACCCCGTGACCGGGCCGGTCTTTGTGGAAGGCGCCGAGCCTGGTGATATACTAGCGGTGAAGCTCTTGGATATTGAAGTGGGCGATTGGGGGTGGTCTGGTGTCTTTCCGGGATTTGGTTTCTTGGCAGAGCAATTTACCGAACCTTACCTAAAGACCTTTGACTTTTCCGAAGACAAGGAGAAGCTATTGTTCAACGAGCAGATCACTATCCCATTAAAACCCTTTCCGGGCGTCATGGCCGTGGCCCCCGCTACCGATTCGTTGCTATCTACCATTCCTCCAAGGGCCAACGGTGGCAACATGGACAATCGTTACATGACCACAGGTACGACCGTCTATTTTCCTGTTTTCGTGGCAGGTGCTTTGTTTTCCATTGGCGATGCCCATGCGGTACAGGGAATGGGCGAGGTCTGTGGCACTGGGGTAGAGGCTCCGATGCGTATCTTATACCAAGTGGAGGTCATAAAATCGGATCGCGTGCTTCGTGAGCCTGAGTACGAAACCGACGAGGAATATGCGGTGACGGCCTTTGGAACGACGCTGGACGAAGCGGCCAGGAAGGCAACGTCTTATATGGTGGACTACCTGGCCACCCAGCATGGACTTGACAGAAACGAAGCTTATCTACTTTGCTCGCTGGCTGGGGACCTAAAAATCGCTGAGGTGGTGGACGTACCCCATGTCTTAGTGGCCATGCATATTTCGAAGGAAGTTTTGGGGCTGTGAGGCGTCATACTTTGCCACTCTACCCCGTACTGCGCCTACGCAGCTACTGGTCTAGGCGAAAGAGCTGAATTTACATGGCGACAATGATCGCTCTTTTTTTCCTTCCTGGTACAAAATATCTTGGTTCCAACCATCGGATAATGAAGCTACCTACAATGAGCGAGGCGGAGGTGATAATGATCGATGGATGCAATCTTACGCGATCGCGACCCTCTACAATGAACTG
>JBCCXG010000681.1:0-3800 GCA_039191945.1 Bacteroidota bacterium | reverse complement strand
TTGTCGAAAGTTTCTGAGGCAGTTTGAATCTCCCCTTGCAATGCGTAGTAGTTGGCCAGTCCGTAACCTACCGTCGGATCCAGACTATTGTCACGTCGAGAAGCCAGCTCATAGAGCCGCTCAGGAGACAATTCCTTTTTGAAAAGGAGCAGAATATTGAGGTAGTCCCGATTTTCTACGAGGCGCATATTGGGCGAAACATCCTCGAGCAGCGCATCAGCCTCAGCCTGATTGCCGATTCGGATGTAGGTACGGTAGAGCCAGGCCAAAGTGGCTACCCTGAGGTCGTCATTGTCACTCTCGGTGAGGGACTTTTTGTAGGCCGAGATGGCTTTGTCAAAGTTACCCCGCAAGTAGTAGGCTAGCCCCAAGTGATACCAAATACTGAACCTGATGTTTCGTATGGGCTTATTAGCACCTGCGCCGCTCACGGCCAGTTCTTTTTCATTCTCTTCCATCAGGGAGAAAAATGCGGCATTTTCCAGATCATGCATGGCTTGGTCGAAAGCCCTCGCTGTAATGAGTGCCTCTCCTCTATGCCTCAACAACTTGTGCGAGTCAGGGTGTCGGGTGAGGCCGTCGCTGTAAACAGTAATCGCCTCTGAGTACCGGCCCAGATGCGCCAACCGTCGGCCGTACCAAATAATGGATTCCAGGCTATCCGGGTTTTGCTCGTATTGTTCTTTTGCTCTGGCGAGCATGCGCTCACGTCGCATTCGTTCCGTTCCTTCAAAGGCCTTGGGGGGGAGTGGTTCGCCGAGTAGAGACATGATTTGGTCGGTGGCCAGGGAATCACTAAGCAGCGCAACGCTGTCAGGCGCACCATTGGTCCCTTCGCTGGATTCAGTCTGAATACAGTTCGAAAGGCTCAGCCCTATGCTGAGCAAAAGAAAATGGTGCAATACAACTCTCACTTATTTCAAGTCAATCGGCCCTCGAAAGAAGCGAGTGGTCTGTTTAGGATCAATCCGTCCAGTTCGGATAACCTGGGAAGGTGATCTCCCCATCTCTGTCCTTGGCGGCCCGCACGATACCCCTCACTTGTTTCAACAATTCTTTCGCATCAAAAATGATTCCATCTTTTATGGTGTATTTCACACCTCCTACCCGTTCGACCTTATTGTCCTCCGATAGTTTAATGGCGCCCGTGCCGTAGAGGACCTTCAAGTTGGCCAATGGGTTCTCTTCAACTACAACCAGGTCGGCGTACTTCCCTACCTCTAATGTTCCTATCTGATCTTCCATGCCCAGTGCTTCAGCGCCCATAAGTGTAGCGGCCCGGATGACCTCAAGGGGATGAAAACCCGCCTCTCTCAATAGTTCCAATTCCCGGATGTATGCAAAACCGTATAACTGGTAAATGAATCCCGAATCGGAACCTGTAGTTACTCTGCCTCCTCGATTCTTATACTCGTTGACAAACGTCATCCACAGCCGGAAGTTTTCCTTCCACGCAACTTCCTGCTCTGTACCCCAATCGTGCCAGTAGCTCCCGTGGGAGATCTTGCTCGGCTCGTAGAATTTCCACAGGGAGGGCAATGTGTAGTCTCGATGCCAATCCGCATTTATGGCCCGCATCAGATCGCGACTGGCTTCGTAGATGTTGAAAGTCGGGTCTATGGTAAAATCCAACTCGATGAGTCGATCCATCACCCTATTCCACGTCTCCGAGTAGGGCGGAGCGGCTTGTGCCCATAGCCTGCCTGCTTCACCGAATCGGTCTTGTTCATTTTGATAATTGTAACTCGCCGGGTAATCCTGTACTACACGGTCCCTGAACAGTGCCTCGGGAAGTCCGTACCAGTGTTCCATGGAGGTAAGGCCCGCTTCGGCAGAGTTCATCACATTCCACCAGCCGACGTAGAGCTGGGCATGATGGCAAGCCGAGCCCAAACCCAATTTGTTGTTTTCATCCAAAGCGGCTACCATGATATCGCGTCGGGCTCCAAAGAACTTAATGCCATCCGCACCTGCTGCAGCATTGTCCCTCACCCATTTTCTCGCTTCTTCCACCGTATTGATGGCGCTGCCACTGCCAAATCCCGTGTAGGCGACAATTCGTGGCGCAGCGATCTGATTGGCGGCGCTCTTTTTCTTATGATCAAGTGTCCACTCCCGACCGTTGAAGCTGCCTGGTTCCCTGATCGTAGTCACACCATGGGCAAGCCATAGTTTGAAAACGTACTCGGACGGTGTTCCCTGACTTTTGCCCCCAATATGGCCATGCATGTCCACGAATCCTGGGAGCACGTAGTGGCCTGTCGCATCTAACTCACGCCCTCCTTCTTTCAATTGGGGTCTCCGCGCTCCGTCGATGGCTACACCAGGGTAGCCCACCACCTCGATTTCGGTGATTTTGTTGTCTTCAATGACGATATCCACTGGACCAATTGGGGGAGCGGCGTTGCCATTGATGAGCGTCGCACCCCTAATGATGAGTTGGCCAAAGGGCCCTTCACCCGCCGTCCGGTCCGGCGCCGGCACCACGCCATCTTGCGCAAGGCAGATGCCGAAGCAGCCGATCAAAAGTATCAACAGGAATAATCTCATGCAGGGCGTACGTTGGGGTAGGGACACATTGATTGTAGCAAATTAATGATAAGCCATCACATGCGAAACTTTTCCAAACCAGCGATTGGATTCATTTTGACAAGACTTGCGGTCCATTTCAGATCATCAGCGATTTTATTAATTTTCCGCTCCCTTGAAAACCCATCCATGAGCACAGCAAAAGGCCCGTTCAAAAAGATCACCACTCATCGCCTGAAGGAGATGAAGGCAAGGGGTGAGAAGATCGCGATGCTGACTGCCTACGACTACTCTATGGCGCGCATCTTGGACAGTGCTGGTATCGACGTGCTGCTGGTGGGGGACTCAGCCTCCAATGTCATGGCGGGTAATGAAACCACACTTCCGATCACTTTGGATCATATGATCTGGCATGCGACATCGGTTGTAAAAGCCGTAAAAAGGGCATTGGTCGTCGTGGATGTGCCTTTTGGTAGCTACCAGGGCAATAGCTCCGAAGCGTTGCGGTCCTCCATACGCATTATGAAAGAGTCAGGTGCCCATGCCGTAAAGATGGAGGGGGGCGTAGAAGTTCGCGAAAGCATTGAGCGCGTGCTCAGTGCGGGTATTCCGGTCATGGGGCATTTGGGATTGACGCCCCAGTCCATTTATCAATTTGGTACGTACACGGTCAGGGCCAAAGAAGAGGAGGAAGCGGGGAAGTTACTCGCCGATATGAAGCTGTTGCAAGACATTGGCTGCTTTTCTGTGGTGCTCGAGAAAATACCTGCCGAGCTCGCTGAGCAGGCTTCCAAAATGGTAGCGATCCCGACTATCGGCATTGGCGCAGGACCACATACGGATGGCCAGGTACTGGTGGTCCACGATATGTTGGGCATTACGCAAGACTTCAAACCACGCTTTTTGCGTGCCTATGCGGATTTGAATAAAACGATCAACGACGCTGTCACCAGCTACATCGGAGATGTGAAGTCAAAAGCTTTTCCGAGTGAGGAGGAGAGCTACTGAGCCATGGTCCGGTTCAGGTCGGAAGAAAAACGTTAATGAGTAATTAAAAATCTGGAATAAACAATAATGACACAGCAACCTACAATCATCTACACTCAAACAGATGAGGCACCCGCTTTGGCCACTTACTCCTTGCTTCCCATCATACAGGCCTTTGCAAGCAAGGCAGGTGTACAGGTCGAGACGAGGGATATTTCCTTATCCGGGCGTATCCTCTCGCAGTTTCCAGATTACTTGAAGGAAGAGCAACGCATCAGCGACGC
>JBCCXG010000680.1:0-3805 GCA_039191945.1 Bacteroidota bacterium | reverse complement strand
GGACCGTTCACAATACAGCCCATGATCCCAATCTTCACACCTTTGAGATGGTCCGTGCGCTTGCGGATCATGGCCGTTGTCTCTTGCAAGTCAAACAAGGTGCGGCCGCAAGAAGGACAGGAAATGTATTCGGTCTTGGTGATCCGTGTGCGAGCCGCTTGCAAGATGCCGAAGGCGATCTCATTTTGCGTTTTGAGCGCCGCTAGATCCCTGGACTCAGATGTCGTCGACAACATGACGCCATCTCCCAAGCCATCGATCAAGAGGCCGCCGAGATCCGTAGATGCCTTGAGCATGAGCAACTCGGCATCTGTCAAGTGATACGATCGCTGCACTACCACGGGGACGTCCGCTCCAGCGCTGATCAATCTAGCCAATGCCTGCCGAAGGTCGGCCATGGCGTGCGCATTGTCCGTACTGAGCAGGAGCACAAATGGCGCCTGACCGAAGTAGGTGATGGCATGATCAATCTCCTGGGTATCTACACTCAGAAAATTGAGTTTTGGATGTAGCACTACACCGTCCTCGAGCTGCGAAAGCGTAACCCTCGGGAATTTGTTTTCCCGGTCTGCTGCTGCCAACCAGTGGGGGTGATTCTGAATTTCTTTGAGTCCATTGGGCAACATGAAGTCGACGGGTTGGTCCCCCGTGAACACGTAGTCTGCTCCGAGGTCATTCATGCTCCACTTGTCGAGCTCCGGGAGATAGAAATGGCCGATGGCCTTCAGATCTTTCACGTCCGCTATGCCTCGTGTGCTGAAATCCGCAATAACTCGGGGCACGTTGTCTTTTCCAAAATTGGCCACCTCCGCACTCTGGCGCCGATTGTAAGCAAAAGGGTCGATGGGATAGTCCGCGATCTGTGGCATCGGATCATGGTTTTCGCGTCCCTGTACCTGCTGAACCAGGGCGGCGGCCACTGGCGCTTCGAACTCGGGCTCTTCTGTCAAAGATACGCGCACCGTGTCGCCCAGGCCGTCCTCAAGCAGGGTACCAATGCCCACCGCAGACTTGATCCGACCATCCTCGGCTTCGCCGGCCTCGGTCACACCCAGGTGCAGCGGATAGGGCTGGAGTCCCTCCTCTTCCATCTTCTGCACCAGCAGGCGGTAAGCTTGGACCATTACCTGCGTATTGCTCGCCTTCATCGATAGGACGATCTCGTGATAATTGAGGTCATCGCAGATGCGCAAAAACTCCAAAGCACTCTCCACCATCCCCATCGGGGTATCCCCGTACCGGCTCAAGATCCGATCGGACAGCGAACCATGGTTGGTGCCGATGCGCATGGCTGTCCCGTACTCCTTACAGATCTGCACCAGAGGAGTGAACTTCTCGCGAATCCGTTCCAGCTCGTTTTGGTAGCTGGCATCCGTGTATTCGATCTCCTCAAACTTCTTTTTGTCGGCGTAGTTGCCAGGATTGACCCGCACCTTTTCCACGATCCGGGCCGCCAACTCGGCGGCATTGGGTGTGAAGTGAATGTCCGCCACGAGCGGCGTGTCATAGCCTCGGGCACGCAGGCCTTTCTTGATTTCCTCGAGGTTTTGGGCCTCCTTGATACTGGGCGCCGTGATCCTGACGTATTCGCAGCCGGCATCAATCATCCGAATAGACTGCTCGATGGACCCTAGGGTATCCATGGTATCTACCGTCGTCATCGACTGGACCCGGATCGGATAGTCGCCACCCATAGGCGTGTCTCCGATGTGCACCACACGCGTCTTTCGGCGTCGATATTCGGTAAGACTATGGCAATATTTTTTGGTATTCAGGACGGCCTGCTCAAAATCCATGTTCATGTGGCGTGTCGTTCGAACAAATAAACTTCAGAAGTACCCGGTAAGTTTGCCTTAGGGCTCATAAATCACCTAACTGTGGGCGCATGATGATGTCTTCGACCACGCTAGCCTCGCTGAGTTGGGAAGTAGCCCATATCATCTGCGCAATATCGGCGGCTTTCATCAGCCGATCTTCGTCAATCTCTACCCCATCCCAGCTCGGCGTAAAAGTTGGCCCCGGTATCACCGCAGTCACACGAATGCCTTCAGCTCGCAGTTCATGGCGCAGGACCTGACTGAATCCATACAGAGCGAACTTTGAAATGCTGTAAGAGCCGCCGTTGGGATATGCTTCAAGACTGGCCGTAGAGCAGACATTGAAAATGTGGCCCTTGTCATTCTTCTTTAGCTGAGTAAGCAACCCTCGCGTCACGTGATAGGCAGACATTAGGTTGGTCTCGAGTAACTGCTGCAGCACGCCATCGTCCTCCGTTTGTACCTCGCCGGGAATGAAGACACCTGTATTGTTAACGAGGATCTCCAGGCGCTTGCCGGTCATGGTCACAAAGTCCAAAAAATCATCAATGTCCTTGCGCTTGGAAAGGTCCGCGGCGAAGGTATGGATCTTGCTGTCCCCTTCTGCTTCGAGTTCCGTTTTGAGCTGGGCCAGGTCCTCCTCGCTGCGAGCACACGTTGCCACTGCATAGCCTTGCGAGGCGAACATAGCGGTCACTGCTCTGCCAATGCCTTTGGTACCACCTGTAACGACGGCTAGCTTATCCATGGTAGTGAATCATTCATAGGCGGCAAAGTTATAAGTAAATTGGCCTTTTCAGGTCGAAATCGGTTAGTTTGAAGATTGCTTTGTAATTTCGATTCGTTAGCAAAGGAAGAAGCAATTCGAGGCCCTCGAGGCACCGCCCGCGAAAGCAACTGCATGAAGAGTATAGGTCGTTACGTCATTTTTATTGGCAACCTGTTCCGGAGGACGGAGAGCTTCCGCACCTATTTCAGACTGACGGTGGACGAGTGCATCAAAGTGGGATTCAACTCGGTGTTCATCGTGACGATCGTCTCGCTTTTCATGGGTGCGGTCACGACGATACAGACGGCCTACAACCTCATCAGCCCTTTTATTCCTGATCCTGTCATCTCATTGGTAGTTCGCGATATGACGGTGCTCGAGCTCTCCCCCACCATATTGGCCATCGTCTTTGCAGGCAAAGTGGGCTCCAACATTGCGGGGGAACTGGGCACCATGCGGATCACCGAGCAGATCGACGCCCTGGAAGTGATGGGCATCAATGCCACGTCCTACCTGGTTTTGCCAAAGATCATCGCCTCCCTGATCATGTATCCGATGCTGGTCGTGATGTCGATCTTTCTCAGTCTCTACGGCGGGTACGTGGCCGGTCAGTTTGCTGGGGTCATTTCGGGCGAAGACTACATCCTCGGCATCCGATCAGAGTTCTTGCCTTTTAGCATCAGGTTTGCCCTGATCAAGGCCTATACCTTCGCCTTTGTGGTGTCGTCGATTTCTTCTTTCAAAGGATTTTACACCCGTGGCGGTGCGCTGGAAGTAGGTGTCGCCTCCACAAGTGCGGTCACCAACAGTTGTATCGGGATTCTATTTGCTGATTATATTTTGGCGCAGTTACTTGCGGAATTTCTGACGCTTTCATGATTGAGATAGTCAACATATCGAAAAGCTTTCAAGACAAAGAGGTACTAAAAGGCATCAGCGGCACTTTTCATCGGGGTCAGGCCAACCTGATCATCGGGGCCAGCGGAACGGGTAAGAGTGTGCTCCTAAAGTGCATCGTAGGACTGGTGAAGCCCGATGAGGGCCAAGTGCTGTTCGACAAAAGGGACTTCACCGCGGGCGATCAGGACGTGCAGACGGATATCCGGAGGGAAATCGGTATGCTTTCTCAAGGAGGTGCGCTCTTTGACAGCAAAACAGTGGAGGCGAACGTGATGTTTCCCCTCAACGTATTGACGAAAATGGAAGCCGGAGAGAAATT
>JBCCXG010000679.1:0-3807 GCA_039191945.1 Bacteroidota bacterium | reverse complement strand
GTCCTGGCCAGTGTGATTTTGAATTCAGATGCAAGCATAACAAAACGATAGTCGTCATGAGCCATGAAGATCACCGATTGAGAAGCAACCATCCGGTTTTCCAAGGATTGGAGCAAAAGATGGATCGGCGACAGTTTTTGTCCAAGACCTCGCTAGGCCTGGGGGCGCTTGCCTTGGGTTCACTGATAAGCCCCGAGGCGAAGGCGATGAGCGATCCTTCAGGGCTAGGCCTTCCCGGACTCCCCCATTTTGCCCCGAAAGCAAAAAGGGTCGTCTACCTATTCCAAAGCGGCGGACCCTCTCAATTTGAGACTTACGATTACAAACCGAAACTGCGCGACCTCTTTGGTAGTGAGTTGCCTGAATCCGTAAGAGGAGGCCAAAGGCTGACGGGCATGAGCGCCCAGCAGACTTCGCTCCCAATTGCGCCCTCACTGTACGAATTTCAGCAGTACGGGGAATCCCGCGCGTGGGTGAGTGACCTGATGCCACATACGGCAAAGATCGTAGACGACCTGTGCTTTGTGAAGTCACTCTACACGGAGCAAATCAATCACGATCCGGCCATCACTTTCTTCCAGACCGGTCATCAATTGGCAGGCCGCCCATCAATTGGTGCCTGGCTGAGCTACGGGTTGGGCTCAGACAATCAGAACCTTCCCACATTTATTGTACTCGTTTCCAAAAAGGGGGGCGGACAACCCCTTTATGCCCGCCTTTGGGGCAATGGCTTCCTGCCCACAGAGCATCAGGGCGTACAATTCCGATCAGGTAAAGACCCCGTACTGTACCTCAATAACCCCGAGCACTACGATGGAGAGGACCGATCCCGAATGCTAGATTATCTCAAAGAACTCAACGAGGTGCAGCATGGCATGTACGGTGACCCTGAGATCAATGCGCGGATTTCACAATACGAGATGGCGTATCGCATGCAAACGTCCGTTCCCGAAGTGACCGACCTGTCGGATGAACCTGATTACATTTTTGACATGTACGGGGAGGACAGCCGAGACCCAGGCACCTATGCGGCCAACTGCCTATTGGCCCGGAAGCTGCTGGAAAAGGACGTGAAATTTGTGCAACTGTATCAACGAGGTTGGGATCAGCATACCTTCCTGCCCCGAGGCATTGAGCATCAGTGTAAAATGACTGATCAAGCCAATGCGGCCCTGGTCATGGACCTGAAGCAGCGGGGGCTGCTCGAAGATACGTTGGTGATCTGGGGCGGCGAATTTGGTCGAACGGTTTACTCGCAGGGAAAACTGACGAAGGACAACTACGGTCGCGATCATCATCCGAGATGCTTCACCATGTGGATGGCTGGTGCCGGTGTCAAGCCCGGCTTTACCTATGGCGCCACCGATGACTTCAGCTACAACATCACTGAAAACCCGGTGCATGTGCACGATTTTCATGCGACGCTGCTGCACCTGCTAGGTGTAGACCACGAGCGCCTAACCTTCAAGACACAAGGTCGCCGGTTCCGATTGACCGACGTGCATGGACACGTGGTGAAGGATATTTTGGCCTGAGGCCAATCACATTATTCTATTGCAATATTAAGACATACGCATACCCAACCTTGACATGAGAACGACTTCCCTGGCCTCCCTCCTGCTCTTACTGATCATCCTATCTCCAACACTCTTAGCGCAGGAAGCTGAAGAATGGTTTCTGCCGGTCCAGAGAAACAAACCCGAACGGACCGAGTGGTTCAAAGACCTCGGTTTCGGCATGTTCATTCACTGGAGTCATGATGTGCAGCTCGGCTCAGTCATCAGTCATTCCATGGTGGGCGCTTCACCAGACTATCTCGACTTCTACGTCAATGAACTTCCCAAGACATTTAACCCCACCAATTTTGATCCCGGGAAGTGGGCCGATTATGCCCAACTGGCGGGGATGAAATACGTGGTTTTTACGGCCAAGCATCACTCCGGCTTTTGTATGTTCCAAACAGAAACCACCGACTTTTCCATTGAATCCACACCTTTTTCGAAAGACATCACGAAAGAGGTGCTGGACGCCTTTCGCAGTCGGGGTATCGCGGTTGGGCTCTACTTCTCGCCTGACGATTTCACTTTTTTGTACCAAAGAGGCCTGCCGATCGACCGGGATTCTCCAAAGAGTCTGCCCGGTGGCAATCCCGAACTGATGGAATACACAAAACAGCAGTTGAAAGAACTACTCACTAAGTATGGTAAGATCGACATCATGTTCCTCGATGGCCAGACTCAAAAGCATGAGTGGATCAATACGGAACTGGCGGCCTACTGCTGGGACCTCGATCCAGACATCCTCGTGACTCGCGGAGGTATGAAAACACCAGAACAGAACCTACCTAATACCCCTCTGGAGGGCCCATGGGAGGCGTGCTTTACCATGGGAACGCAGTGGCAATACAAACCCACCAATGAAACCTACAAGTCCGGAACGAGGTTGATTGAAATGCTCATCGAGACGAGGGCCAAGGGCGGTAACCTGTTGCTGAATGTAGGCCCAGACGAAAGTGGGCAATTGCCCATCGAGCAAATTCAGCGGTTACAGGAAATCGCATTGTGGCGGATCGTGAATCAGGAAGCGATTTACGAGATCGAGCCCTTTACCATCACCAATGAGGACGACGTCTGGTATACCAAAAAGCCTGGTGAAAACACAGTGTATGCCTTTGTGACGAAAATGGAATTACCCATTGGAGAAAGGAAAGAGCTGCTGCTTACAAAGCTAAAGGGCTCCACGAACCCTCAAATATCCGTGCTGGGACATGACGGGAAGACGCTAGAGTATCAGCCCGACGCGCAAGTCGAACCCTGGTGCAAGCCGGGACCGCATGGGTTGACGGTCAGTTTCACCCGATCGCAGCGACTGTACAACGACCGAAAATGGCCCAACCCGATCGTTCTAAAACTTGAAAATGTGATGTACCAGGAATAAATGGGCTATGGGAGGTCTGACCTCAATCTGTCTCCCTAAAAATGCACCATGGCCTTGATGACACCCGTTTCTGGTCGTACCCACGCATCAAAGTTGGCTATCATGTCTTTGTAGCTCACCTCATGGGTGATGAATGACCTAGTGGGGAATACGCCGCTCTCGAGTACGTCCATTACATGTTGGAAATCTTCTAGGGTCGCATTCCGGCTACAAAGGATCGACGCCTCCTTGGCATGAATGGATGGATGATGGAAAGCGAGCTCTCCTTTGTACAGACCTACCAAAACGTACCTTCCTCCATGCGCCATGTACTGGTGACCGGATTGCAAGGCGGCAGGGTGTCCGGTGGCATCAAATACGGCAGCTGCCAGATCGCCGCCGGTTATTCCCTTTACCTGCGCCACAGCATCACCTTGCACGTTCACCACGTGCTCCACACCCATTGCGTCTTGCGCGTAAGCCAG
The DNA here is from genome assembly GCA_039191945.1 of Bacteroidota bacterium. Taxonomy (GTDB): domain Bacteria; phylum Bacteroidota; class Bacteroidia; order Cytophagales; family Cyclobacteriaceae; genus JAWPMT01. Next base: position 406 of record JBCCXG010000679.1, on the reverse strand, counting down.
TCGATCATCATTCATGTCCATGGCAATCACTTTCGCACCATCGACCCGGGCCATCTTCATCAAGCCCAACCCGATAGGTCCACAGCCGACTACGGCCACGTACTCTCCTTCTTGTATTTCCGCACGTCGAACCGCATGCGCACCCACGCAAAGTGGTTCAACAATGGCCATTTCTTCCGAAGACAATTTGGGCGCAGGAAGTAGCAACCGCTCTTCCACCGTAATCATCTCCTGCATACCCCCATCCGTATGGACGCCCAGTACTTTTAAGTATTGGCAGCAGTTGGTCTTGCCCATTCTGCAGGCATAGCACTTGCCGCAATTGACATAGGGCATGACCACAACCCGGGTGCCGATTGAGAGAGATGAACCCGGATTAACCTCCGCAATGGTGGCTCCTAGCTCG
>JBCCXG010000678.1:0-3812 GCA_039191945.1 Bacteroidota bacterium | reverse complement strand
GCCAAACTTTGTCGATATTGGATCCTTTCATGTACAATACGCCATTTTCCAGAGGACCCATCAACCATTTGTGAGTACTTGCGGTATAGAAATCACAGCCTACAGCTCGTAGGTCCAGGTCCATTGCTCCAAAAGACTGCGCACCATCCACGAGGGTGAGTATATTGCGCTCGGCGGCCAACTGACAGAGTTCTTTAGCGGGCATGCGTATGCCACTGACGTTTGAGATGTGTGAAAAGCTCATCACTCGGGTATGCTTAGTCATTTGATCGGCAAAGAGCTGTACCAATCCCTCCGGGCTAGTTGGAGGACTTGGGATACTCACCACTTTCACCTTGAAGCCCCTTCGTTTGGCTCGTTGCTGCCAGGACAGGTTATTAGTTGGATGATTTTCATCCCAGATGATCACCTCATCGCCCTTGCCAAGCTCCAAGCCATTGACGATGATGTTGTTGCTTTCTGAGGTATTCCTGGTGACACCAACCTCGGCAGACTCGACCCCTAGGTAATCACTAAGCTTTTGAATGGTCTTCTTCCGCGTCTCTGCGTACTTGGCTCTGTTCTGGAAGGACACGTCACGGATCAGTTCCTCCTGAAAATGACGGGCTCGGTCATTGACGAAACGGGGACTGGGGCAAAGGTTGGCCGAGTTGGCCATGATCATATCGCTCGGGACTGCAAACTGCTTCTTTACCAGCTCCCAGAAATTCTCATCTATAGGTGCGTGGGGTTTCCAAGGATGTACTTTCGGAAGGGCCGCCTCAGCAACAAAAGGAAGGGCGGTGACTCCAAGCGCCAAGTGTTTGAGAAAGGACCTTCTCGGGTCAGAAGTGGGAGGTAGGTTAGGTGATCGCATAGGGATGGGCATTGAACAGGAGTCAATTTAAGGATACTTCATCCCATTCCAAAAGAGACCGAGAGACCGCACAACCCTCTCTACGGGTTTGGCCCGAAAATCCAGCCGCCAACGCCAACCGCGGAGAAGGTGAATTGAGTGGTTCTTTTCCGTGTAAGGTACAATTTGACCTGTTTTCCTCTATTTTATCTCTAGGGCAAATCGATCAGCATTGGCAGGTTGGAGGATTCACTGTACATGGCCATATCTTTGACTGCAGATGATACACTCTCGACCCCAATCCAATGCGCTCTTTGCGGTAGGTTTGTTTGTTGTCCTGACGCTCGCTGCGGACCTATGGATCGTGATCGGGCTCATCAATGATCCGTCCAGCTATTTCTTAGCCAAACTCCTGCTTGTTCCCATACTATTCGTCATTGCCATCATAGTGATGTCAAAAAGCTATTTCTCCTCCATCAGCCTCAAGCTGGGAAACAACCAATTGACTTATCGTTATCCGCTCGGTGCCGAGAGAAAACACAAACTGTCGGATGTATCAGGTTGGCATGAAAATGTGGTCCAACGCAAAAGCAGTACCTATCGACGATTGTCGATTCGCCTGGTCACGGGAAAGAAGCTCCTACTGAGCAACCACGAAAACAGCGACTACGACAAAGTTGTCAGTTACCTCAAGAAAAAAGTCAAGAACTAAAGTACCGACTCACCAAGTGGTAGTGATCCATCATCTCAACCGCTAACGCTTCAGTAGTTTGAAACCAATCTCCCGTCCTTCGCCTTGAAATATGGCAAGGTTGATCCAGAACAGGGCGAACTGCTCCATGAGTTGGAACTTGTCATTTCCTCCCACATCGTAGCACATTCCAAAACCGGCATCCACCGCGAGTTGGGCGACAGTATCCTTCGACGATTGACTGTCTCCGCACATGAAGGCATCGATTTTTTGACCATCGTACTGGGTGTTTTCCATATTGTTGAAACCCGTTGTGTTGAAGCACTTGACTACGTTCCGAGTGGTTGTATGGGCGAGAATGGCATCCGATGTATTCAGAAAACCTTCCGGTCCCGCTCCCCTGACGATATTCATACTATCGATGATAATTTTCTCCCCTGTCTCCCCCAGGGATTGGGCTACCTCCACCGCAGCAGCAGCTGGCGTGGCGAGCAAGACCACTTCAGCTGCGGCGACGGCCTCCTTTATGGAGTGGAGGGAAGTGTTCGGATTTTTGAGCAGATCCCTCCCTTTGAATTGATTCGGGTCTCGTACACCGAGGAGCACCTCATGCCCTGCCTGAGCCCATTGCGTGGCCAACGCCCCGCCTACGTTACCCGTGCCTATGATCGCTATTTTCATGGATCAATAATAGAAAACTTCTTTGGTGATTTTCTCCCCATCGGTTTCGTAAACTATGATTTCATCCATGGTCGAGGGTTCCTGCCCCTTGAAAGTGAGGTCTACCTTGAGCGCGATAGAAAAGTATCCGCTAGCTACCACAGGTTGGCTGACGGCGATGCCATGCCAGGCAGCAACACTTTCTCGAAATTGTGCCCCTTTCGCTAAGATGGCTTCTATGCCTTCTACAGGAGGAATGTTAGCCTTCTCAGGCTCGATGCTCACCACCGAGGGATGAAATAACTCCCTTTGGGCTGATTCAAATTGTCCTTGCCGGAGCAGCGCCGCCAGTTGACTAGCTATCTGTTCAGTTTTCATTTGATTTTACGTTTTCAGTTTTTTCGAATAATTAAAAGACCCGCAATCATGAGCAGTGCACCGGCCATGCGCTTCCAATTGAAGGCGTGTATACTCAAACCCATCCAGCCAAAGTGATCCATCAGCATGGCCATTAACATTTGCCCCAGCACTACCAGTCCCACCACAGTCGCCATACCTAGCCGCGGCGCGGTATAGATCAAGATGAAGATGTAAGCAGTGCCCAGGACCCCTCCTACTCCCCAGGCATACCAGGGGATAGTGCTGAGGTGGCTCATGGAGGGTAAGGCAGGGCGCTGGAATGCAACGATCATCAGCGAGCTCAAAGCCGCAACGATGAAAACGATCAGTGTAGACAGCATTCCGTGCCCCAGCCCCTTTGTAAGAAATGCATTGGCGCCAGTCTGCAGCGGTACAAAGATCCCTGCAGTCAAAGCCAGCAAGAGAGGAAAGAGTTGTTGCTTCATACTACCACTTCGGCCAGTTGGTCGACCACTAATTGAGCGGCAGCTGCCCCAGAGTTTTGCTGCTGGCCGGTGACCAGATGGCCATCTACGATCGCGTAGGAGGCAAAGGGCTCGGCCACTTTGAATGTGGTACCACTCATCTGCCGTGCCTCCTCCTCAATACGAAAAGGCTGGATCGTCTGTCCCACCGCCTGATCGGCAAAGTCCTCTTCGGAATTGGCGAAGCCCGTCCAGGTCTTGCCGCTCACTAGCAGATCACCGGAGGATAACTTGGCATCGAGAAGCAAGCTTGTGGCATGACAAACTGCAGCGCTCGGCTTACCGGATTCGTAAAAGGACGCAAACAGTCGTTCCAATGGTTCATTTCCTCTAAAGGTGTACATGGGCCCTTGGCCTCCGACCAGAAATATCGCATCGTAATCGCCTGCTTCTAGGTCATTCAGAGACTTAGTTGCTCCGAGGGCCTCTTGGAACCAATCTTGTTGCAAATAACCCAATGAAATCACATCATGTGCCGAGTATCCACTCTCGTCTCGTGGGTCTGAATAGGCGTCCATCGCCACTTGTCCGCCTTCGGTAGAAGCGAAATCCACCTCAAATCCAGCTTGCTGGAAGACGTGCAATGGATGGGTCAGCTCTGCAGCCCAAAAACCGATCGGCCAACCGGTTTGCTGTGAAACCGCTGGGCTGCTCAACACCATAAGTACCTTGCCTTTGAAAGGCATGCCATGCGAATGAACATAGGACTTTGTTTCTCTTATATCGTTTATCATGATCAAAT
>JBCCXG010000677.1:0-3826 GCA_039191945.1 Bacteroidota bacterium | reverse complement strand
TGGGTGGTCTCCGTCAGCACCCCGTGCTCGGGCGCGCGGTGCTGGCGCAGGGCCCGCTGAAACGCCTTGCGCGCCTTCACGTAGCGCCCCATCGCCCTCAGGCACGCCCCGATGTTGTAGGTCGTGAGCGCGAGGGGGCGAAGCGCGTGGGAGCGCCGGAAAGCGGTCAGCGCCTCCGACCACCGGGCCGCTCGCGCGTGGTCCACCCCCGCGAGGTACGCCGTGCGCGCCTGCACCTTCTGCGGGTCCTCTTCCGCGGCGCCTTCGGCCTCAGCCTCGGTCTCCTCGGCTGGCTCAACCTCGTAGCTCAGCGGCCTAGCAGATCGAGTACCTGTTCGATCCCGCCTAGGACATAATCGGCCACTGTCTCAGTCTTTTTTTGAGATAAAAGAATCGTTTTCATGCCCAGGTGCTGCGCGGGTAAGATATCTCTTTCCATATCACCTATCATCCAACTTATGCTGGGATCAATCCCGTACCTGGCAATGGCGCGCTCAAACATCAGGCTACCAGGTTTACGACTCAACGATTCTGAAAAATCTGGATGGTCAGGTGCGTAATAAAAACTATCAACAAGATGGCCGGAGACCTGCTGGAAGTGGTCATGACATGCTTGAACCTGCTCCCGGGTATAGATACCCTTGGCAATCCCCGCCTGGTTTGTAACCACAATGTTCAAAAAACCGTCATGTTTCAAATGACGCATGAGTGGAATGATCCCGGGTAGGATAACAAAGTCCTGAATGAGGTAGGTGTAACCACCCCGATCTTTGTTTAAGACACCATCTCTATCGAAAAAAAAGGCCTTTTGCATCGAAATCGTAAGAAAGATATGACGCAGCCAAGAAATAATATTTATTTTCCGACCCAATTTGTAAACGATTGAACGAAAGCTTAGTCATCATACCCACCTTCAATGAGTGTGAAAACGTAGCAGATATCATTGGTGCGGTCTTTTCACTTTCTGAGCCTTTTGATGTCCTGATCATTGATGACAACTCTCCAGACGGTACGGCTGATATCGTCAAAGAACTACAAGAAGCCTACAATGGGCTATTCCTCTTACAAAGAGAAGGCAAGCTGGGATTAGGTACGGCTTACATCGCAGGGTTTGAGTATGCACTCGAACGGGGCTACAATTATATCTTCGAAATGGACGCTGACTTCTCACACAACCCGGAGGACCTGGTACCGCTTTTGCACGCCTGCAGTGAGCAAGGGAACGACATGGCCATCGGCTCGCGCTACATCAAGGGTGTCAATGTTGTGAATTGGCCCATGGGGCGGGTGCTCATGTCCTATTGTGCGAGCCTTTATGTTCGACTGATCACTGGATTACCAATCAACGACTCCACCGCCGGTTTCAAATGCTATCACCGACGTGTGCTGGAGACCATCAATCCCAAAAAAAGTATTCATTTCATCGGGTATGCTTTCCAGATCGAAATGAAGTTCAACGCTTGGAAGCATGGGTTCAAAATCAAAGAAGTACCCATTATCTTCACTGATCGCGCGCGAGGGCAATCCAAAATGTCACCTTCTATATTTCGTGAAGCAGTACTGGGAGTGATAGAAATGAAAGTGCGGAGTCTATTCCGCAAATACCAGCCAGTCGCGGTTTAATCGAACCTTATGGACTTGATTGGGTCAATCCTTGAGATCGCTGCTAGCGGGATAAAAAGGGTCACACCAATCAGAAAAATCACCAATGCATTAACGCCGAGAAAAACCATCCAATTGAACTCTATCGGAACACGATCCATGTAATAGCTAGCAGGATCTAGCGGAATGAGCTTAAACTGCTGTTGAGCCCATCCAAATAGTATCGCAACTAGGTTGCCCCAAAATAGGCCGCGAACGACAAGACCCAACCCATTGACCAAGAAGATTCGTTGCAACAGTCGATTAGACCCTCCGAGGGCCTTCAATACACCTACCATTTGGGTCCTCTCCATGATCAGTATTAACAAAATGGAGACCATGCTAAATGCCGCGACAAAGAGCACCAAAACGAGAAATATGGCCACGTTTCTATTCAGCAAAGACAGCCAATCGAAAATCTGGAGGTAGCGCTCGCTGACCTTCTCTACGTACAGCTCATAGGAGATCGCCTCTGACAACAGGTCTCTGACCGCATCGACCTTCCGGCTGTTGTCGACAAAGACCTCAAGTCCGCCGATCTCGTTTTCCTCCCAACCATTGATCCGCCGGATCAAATCAATGTCGCCATAGATGATGTTTTCGTCAAACTCTTCAAGGCCCGTTTCATAAATGCCAACGATCTGTAGCTTCCGATAGCGCGGGGGGTTTTGGACGAAAAAAATCAGCACATCATCGCCGACCTTTAGCTTCAAGTAGTTAGCGATCCGGCGGCTCAGCACCACCTCCAAACTGTATCGTTCTAATCCGACCTCGGGCATGCGACCCTCCACGAGGTGACGCTTGAAAGCCACTGTGTCTTGCTCAATGCCCACACCTTTTAGAAGCACACCCTGCACTTCTTCACTGGTCTTGAGTAAGCCAGCACGATAGGCAAACGGTTGCCAGTTGCGGACTCCCTGGACACTCTCTACCCCCTGCACCAATTCATCTGAAAGCAGCATGGTCGTCTCCTCATAGGAGGTACTAAGTGCATACTTATTGATCAGCAAGTGGCCGCTAAAACTGTAGATCTTGTCTTTGATACGATCCTGAAACCCAAGTAGGATCATGAAAGCGAGCAACAATGAGGCGACACCCACCGCTATCGAGACTACCGCTACCCTGGTAATGACCGTTGAGAATGAACCTTCGGCCTTGTGCGATATTCTAGAGGATATAAAGTAGGGTAAGTTCAATCCGATAACTTTGAATGCAATATTAGCTGCAATTGCCTATGCTACGAAATTATTTGATCTTAATGGTGGGACTTGTATTCTTTTGCTGCCAGCCGCCAAAAGAGCTACCGGATCCGCCCGGCCCACCTCTCCCAGGCGCTTACCAGATGACCAGCTACTTGCCGCTACTTCAATCAAAGCGAGTGGCCGTCTGTACCAATCACACGGGTCTCATTGGCGAAACACATCTGATCGACTCTTTGATGAAACGCGGGGTGAACGTTACAAAAGTCTTCACTCCTGAGCATGGCTTTCGCGGCTTTGCAGATGCTGGAGAACATGTAGAGTATAAAGAGCAGGAATTGCCGTTCCAGCTAGTTTCATTGTACGGTCAGCATCGTAAACCGACCGCAGATGACATGGAGAATCTGGATGTCGTAGTCTTTGATATCCAAGATGTAGGTGCTCGCTTCTACACCTACATCAGTACCATGACTTATGTGATGGAGGCTTGTGCATCATCTGGTATACCCTTCGTCGTCCTCGATCGACCCAATCCTAATGGAAGCTACGTAGACGGGCCAGTGCTGGAGGCCGAACACAAGTCTTTTGTTGGACTACATCCCGTACCCATCGTTCATGGGTTGACACCGGGGGAGTTCGCACAGATGATCAACGGCGAGGGATGGCTGGAAGGAGGCTTGCGATGTGATCTCACGGTAATTTCTTGCACCGATTGGGAGCACCACACGCGCTACTCATTGCCGGTCAGACCATCACCCAATCTGCCGGATGACCATAGTATCGCACTCTATCCAAGCCTTTGCCTCTTCGAACAAACTTTATGCTCCGTAGGGCGAGGCACGGCTAAGGCCTTCCAGCACATTGGGCATCCGGCCTACCCTGATACTACCTACTTCTTTGTGCCAGAGTCATTGCCCGGCGCCATGAATCCTCGATTCAAAGGAGAAAAGTGCTTTGGTGTTGACTACGCGACGGATCAGCCGGTT
>JBCCXG010000676.1:0-3835 GCA_039191945.1 Bacteroidota bacterium | reverse complement strand
GTCGTACTCCGACTGCCCACGGAAGAGTTTAGAAAGCTGAATGAGAAGTATGATGTGATTCAGCAATACATGGTGTCTTTGTTTGGGCAACTGATGCTAAACCGCCGCTATGCCGAGTTTGTGCTGGGTCGAGATCGGGCCTCAGACAATAGTAACATTGAAGGACTGTTTACCCGAAGGTTGACCACCGTTTCCTTGCGGCCTCTCATTACCTGTGCGCCGGACCTACCGATCCACCGTGCTGCCATGCGTATGGAGGAATATCGGACGAGTTGTGTACTCGTGGAGCACCGGGGGGAATTAGTTGGCTACGTCACGGACATCATTTTGCGCAATAAGGTAATAGCGTTGAGAAGAAGCGTTGATGACCCTATTTCCTCGATCATGGAAACGCCCGTGGTTTCGATATCGAGAGACTCATTTGCTTATGAGACCATTTTGATGATGTTTGAAGAGTCCATTCGCTATTTGGTCGTGACTAACGAGCGTGACGAACCTGTCGGACTACTCACGCGCAACGACCTGCTGAAGGACCATGGCCAATCGCCCTTTTTGTACCTGCAAGCGCTGCGCAATTGCGAGTTCAAGGAGCAGCTGGCGGTGAAGTGGCAAGAGCTGCCGGAGGTCATTCATCACATGGTGCAATCGGCCATACGTCCGGAGATTCTTAACCTGGTCATCTCGAGAGCAGCTGAGGTGGTATTTCGAAAAACGATCGAGATATGCCTCTCGGAGCTACCCCCTTCACCCACCTTCTTTGCGATCGTCTCCGTGGGAAACCTGGGGAGGGCGGAGCTGATGCTGGATGTGACACAGAAAATCATCCTCATCTTTGAGGAGAACTCTGAGTTCGAGGCCCACGAGATCAGGAAGTATTTCGAGTTGCTCATGCTTCGCGCTGCCGACCATCTCAGGGCGATAGGCATCCGCCCAGCCAGCAATAGGTTCTTCGAAAACACCCATGGTTCCGTGATGTCACTCGGCGAGTGGACCACCAAATACCAAAAGTGGGTGCATGATACTTCTGCTGTGAATATCTATCCCGGGTTTTTCGACCTGAGATTCCTTATGGGTGATGAACACCTTTTTCGTACCTTCAGATCCACGATCAACGACATCTTGAAGAGGCCGGGACCGACCTTCTTTTCAAGACTGGCCCAATATACCCTGGCCTACGATTTGCCATTGACATTCTTCCGAGGGATCAAAACCGTATCAAAGGGGGATAGGGAGGTCTTTGATATTTACCAGGCCATCGGTGTGCTCGTCGACTTCACACGATATCACGCACTAAGAAATGGAATAGTCGCCGCAAATACCGCGGAACGTCTCGAGGAGCTCAGGGATAATACCATCATGCAATCCAAGGTGTACAATGAGTTGGTGCAGTCTTTCTATTACTTAATGGGGATCAGTTTGAAGTACCAGGCCAAGCAAGTGATCCTGGACGATGAGCCACCGGATACCTTCATTGACACCGGAGACTTGACGACGATTGAGATGATTACCCTCAAGGAAATTTTCGGACTGATTGAGGAATTTCGCCAAGGATTTAAGAATCTCCCGCTCCGACTGTTGGGTCGTACGCGGGAGCTTTAGACCATCCGATCTATGTCCCGAGGAAGTGCTTCTTCTTCGGTGTGGCCGGTCAGGTTACGGGGAGGGTGCCGGCTGGGCCGTCTGTTGGGCTTTGGTCATCTGCTTTTCCAGGGCAGGAGAGAGGGTGGATACGATACCAGACTGAACAGAGTGCCACAGGAATGGGAAGACATCTTTTTCTTTGCGACGGATTCGGCTGATCTGCCCTTGCCTGTAGTTCTTTTTGCCTTTCACGTTGTTCGAACGAATAATGGTATTCGCTGCAGCGGTCAAAAAGAACTTATTGGACTTTTGATCGAGCTTTTCGGGCTTCTGCAGGTTGACCTTGAGCTGTTGGTATTCCATGTCCAGGGTTCCACGACTCTGATCATTGTCCGCCTCAAATTGAAAACTCAGTTCGCTGATGGCCCCTTGCTTGAATTGAAGCCCCAAACTGGGGCCCAGGATGCTATTCATCAATTCCGGATTGAGCTCGGAGCAGTGGCCGGAAGCCAGAAAAGCATCATTTTCACTGGTGAGGTCAAATTTCATCTCCAACTCAACTTGAGTTTGACCCATGATTTTGGCTTGGCCCTGTGTCCGCAAAGTATCTCTGGCCAGTCTGCCGGTGGTGATACCCTCCATCGTTACTTGCATATCTTCAAAACGCGTCGTCCCGTATTTTACCCCTTCGTGAAACTTCTCCTCGATGCTGAGGATGCCATTGTGCACGTCAATCCGATCGATTTCTATTCCCAGACCGATAGAGCGCAGAAGGCTAGCGGGTAGCATTTTCTCCTGATAAGGCGGGGGAGGCTTGGTCTTGTCCTTGTACAGCAAAACGTTCGGTCGGTGGAGGTCGATGTGTCCGATGTCGATCTTCGCCGACTTGACAAAGTTGCCATAGGCTACATCATTGACGACCATAGAGTCCACGGTCATGGCAAACCATTGTTTTTGGACGCCATATTGATTGGAAAAGTGCTCCTGATCGTACTTCGGGTTGATCTGAAAGTTGTCCAGGTAAATGGACTGATTATCAACGTCCACGAAGAGTTCATCCGATCGAATGTAGAAGTCCTTGCTTACATCTATGTCAATACCTTCCGCGTCAGCTTCTATCGTACGGTAGGTGAAAGGAATGAAACTTTTCATCGTTTCCAGGTCCAGGTACGCCTCCTTTACGTCTAGGTCAAAATCAAGTATGTTGAGTTCGGGGCCGGCTGAACTCCGGTCAATGATTTGTATTTGAGCATCCTCAATAACGAAGGACCCAATGGTTGCTTTTTTGAAGTTGTCATTGAAGATCAGCTCCAGCGGCATCTCGGCGTGTACATTCTCGGACTTGCGGGCGTGGAAGTGGTAACGAAATACTGGCGACATCAAAGCCAGTTCCCGCACTTCAATATTACGGGTTGCGATAAATTTTCTGATCTCAAAACCTTCCATGGAAAGGCTTTCGAACTGCATGCCCACCAACATGCGAAGGCTGGAAGTGTCAGAGGCTAGCTGTGCCAGCATGGCCTCTTTCGGTAAAATAGATAGCCCTCGGAAAGTGATCGATCCCTCCCAAAGGTTCGCGTTAACGCTGCTCAGGCTAAATGCATAGGGCGTCTCGTCATCCTTCTCCAGTACATCGGATATCGCTTTTGACAGCTGATCTTCGATCACTTTGTCGACATAGAAGTGGACTATTGTGCCCAATATCAAAGCCCCTAGGGCGATGATGAGTATGACTTTTTTTGGTCGGGTCATGGGTCTGACAGGATTGTATCTATCCTTCGTCTGATGCCAATTTACCAGAGAGTCGGTAAGAAATCCAAGGAATTGGAGGGTAGTTACATTTTATAGACAAAAGTCAACTTTATCGATACCTCATCGTATATTACAGGCAAAAGTCAAATAAATACGTCAATGGCTAGGGAGAACTTGGGCGAATTTGAGGAAATCATTCTTTTGACGGTGGGTGTATTGTATGATGATGCTTATGCTGTTGCCATCACTCGGGAGATAGAAAAGCAATCTGACCGCTCCGTCAACGTCAGTGCCGTTCACAAGTCGCTCTATCGGTTGGAGAAGAAAGGAATGTTGGAATCGCGTCTGGGAGATCCTGAATCAAAACGAGGTGGGAAACGGAAGCGGCTCTTTACCATTACTCCGGTGGGTAAACGTGCTTTGGATGAGTCCATGGACTTGCGGAATCGTTTGCGAAAGCAAATTCCAGAAATGGCCTTCAAGTGGCAAATGGGAGGATAGT
>JBCCXG010000675.1:0-3839 GCA_039191945.1 Bacteroidota bacterium | reverse complement strand
CTCCGGGGCCTAGCCGGTGCACCACTCTCGTACTGGTAAACCCCTTACGATGCAAGGCGCGATTGAACTGCTCTTGCCCGATAAACTCGTAGAGTCTATTGTGGGCATTGTTGTCGCTGGCAACGAAGATTTCTTTGATGAACTGCGCAATGCTGGCCGTGCCGTCGTTGGCAGTAGAATCATAGGAGAAAGGTGTCTGAGGTTCGCTACCAGCCCCAATTTCAAGTTTGGAGTAGGCGTCTAGCCCGACGATATTCAATTGGTTGATTTTCTCTAGAGCCAGGAAGGCAGCTGGCATTTTCACGGTACTTGCCGGGTAATAATACAAGGAGCTGTCCGTGCCCCACTCATAAGTTGTCAAGACAGGTGTCTGGTCTTCTTTTCTGTCAATTTGAGTGTAGACGACTTGGATTTGGTACTTATCACGATTATTCCCAAGCTTTTTCAAAAAGTCGTCGTTTGCGAAGACTTTATTCAATGGGTTTTGTGCGGTGGATAGGCTCGGGATGAGGAAGGCTGCAAGTAGGAAAATGCGTAACATGGCGTCAAGATAGCATTTGCTTTGGAGATCTTACAAGCCAGATATGAGCAGACCTTGACAGAACCATTTACCTACCTTGGAAAACGATTGCATTATCTTAATGGGCCCTTATCGGGGTATAGCTTGTGAATCCTTCTAATTCGTGCTAGTTTTTCCAACTGTTTATTGAAAAACTCTAACCTTCAACCGATGAATCTGCAGATTACCGTCCGCCTCAGTGTCATGATGTTTCTTCAATTTTTTGTTTGGGGCAGTTGGTATGTGACCATGGGTACGTTCTTACCCGCAAACCTCGGAGCCTCAGGGGTACAGACTGGCATGGCTTATAGTACACAATCCTGGGGAGCCATTATCGCCCCCTTCATCATAGGGCTGATTGCCGATAGATTCTTCAACGCCGAGCGCATATTGGGCTTTTTACATATTGCAGGAGGGATATTGATGTACCTCCTCTATATGTCTGCTGACTTTGGCACCTTCTATCCTTTCATTTTGCTTTACATGATCCTGTATATGCCCACCCTGGCCCTGGTCAACTCGGTTGCGTTTCGACAAATGGATGACCCCGCCAGGCAATTCGGCTGGGTCCGCGTGTGGGGGACCATAGGATGGATTGTTGCTGGCTTACTGATTGGCTATGTCTTCCTTTGGGAGTCTAAGGGCAACTTGCAATACACTTTTTTGATGGGCTCAATTTGCTCCCTGGCGCTCGGTTTATTCGCGTTTACCCTACCCAAGACACCTCCTAAGATTGAGCGATCAGAGAAGATAAGTGTTGGGGATATCGTAGGCATCGATGCATTGAAACTACTAAAGGATCGAAATTTTGCCATTTTCTTCATTTCGTCCATTTTGATTTGCATTCCATTGGCGTTCTATTATCAGTTGGCCAATCCTTTTCTCAATGAAATTGGGGTCGCCAATGCTGCCGGTATTATGACATTGGGACAAGCGTCGGAGGTGGCATTTATGCTATTGTTACCGCTGTTTTTGACAAGATTTGGGATCAAGAAAACTCTGGTATTTGGAATGCTCGCCTGGGGTATTCGATATGCGCTATTCGCCTACGGCAATGAGGGAAGTCTTTTGTCATTCCTCATCATCGGTATCCTGTTGCATGGTATCTGCTATGATTTCTTCTTCGTGTCTGGGCAGATTTACACCGACTCCAAGGCAGGGGAGAAATATCAAAGTAGCGCTCAAGGAATGATTACGCTAGCTACGTACGGTCTCGGGATGTTGATTGGCTTTTGGGCAGCGGGATTGATTTCTGATGCCTATATCACGGATGGAGGACATAACTGGCAGACCATCTGGCTAATCCCTGCAGGATTCGCCGTGCTGGTGCTGGTGCTATTTACGGCTATCTTCAAAAACGAAAAGATCAATTACAATCCAAATAATTAATACTTCTACCAAACCAAATTGACATGAGCAAAAGAATCAGACTCGGCATGATGGGCGGGGGACACAACTCGTTCATCGGTATCCTTCATCGCATCGCGGCCTACATGGGTGAGCGCTATCATATCGTTGGAGGCGTCTTCGATCCGGACTTCGACTCTTCCAAGGACTTTGCCAGCAGTCTGGACATGGACCTATCTCGTGTCTATGAAAATATCGATGTATTCATTGAAAAGGAAAATGCCCTGCCGGAGTCCGAGCGGATCGAAGCGGTCGTAATCGTAACTCCCAATTTCTTGCACTACTCGATGGCTAAGAAATTGATCGAAGGAGGCTTCAATGTGATCTGCGAAAAGCCAATGACCATGAATTCCGAAGAAGCTGAGGAGCTGGCTGGTCTTGTGCAAAAGCATCAATGCACATTTGCCCTGACCCACACCTACACCGGCTATCCCATGGTGCGTCAGATGAAGGCCATGATTGCAGAGGGAGTGATCGGCAAGATCCAGAAAGTCGATGCAAAGTACTATCAAGGCTGGATCAATCCTGTGATTCATGACGTAGAGTCGAGAAAGGCGGTTTGGAGATTGGATCCTGCCAAAGCGGGGATCAGTAGCTGCATGGGTGATATCGGGGTCCATGCCTTTAACATGATCGAGTATGTCACGGGGCTTCAAGTGCAAAAAGTCCTGTCGGATTTGAACACCCTGTACGATAATAATCCTTTGGATGTCGATGGGACCGTACTTTGCCGACTGAACGATGACGTGAGAGGCTTGGTCCGTTCCAGCCAAATCGCTACTGGGGAAGAGAATAACCTAAGCATCGCGGTTTACGGCACAAAAGGCGCTTTCCAGTGGGAGCAGGAGAGTCCGATCTTTTTGTACTACACAGAGGAAGGAAAACCCAAGCAGGTCATGAAACCTGGCAATCCTTACAACGGTGAGTTTGCCATGGAGAGCACTCGCATGGCGCCAGGTCATCCAGAAGGTATCTTTGATTCAATGAGCAACATCTATAGCGGTGCGGCTAAGTCGATCCGAGGCGAGCAATTTCACGAGGGTGCATTCCCTACCGTAATCGACGGTGTCCGAGGAATGAAATTCATCGAAGCCGCCGTGAAGTCGACGGAGCAAGGAAATGTGTGGGTGGATTTGTAGTGTCTTGGAGTTCCAGGTTTCACGTTTCAAGTTCGATCTAAATGCCGACTGTTAAGGAGTTTACCGAGTTGGAGGTCTGGCGATTGTCTAGAGATCTTGCCAAGATGGTTTATACTGACCTCTTATCAGTAGAGCACATCAAGGATTTTTCTTTGAAAGACCAGATGAACAGATCCTCGGGGTCGGTTATGGATAACATTGCTGAGGGGTTTGGCCGAGGGGGCAACAAAGAATTTCGGCAGTACTTGTCAATCGCTAAAGGTTCCTTGTTTGAGTTGGAGAGTCAATTGTATAGAGCATTTGATCGCGGATATATCAATGATATCCAACTTGACGCCTATCGAAGGAAGATCTCAACGATCAAAGGAAAACTAATAGCCTTCTCTAATTACCTTGTGAAAAGTGATTTGAAAGGTTGGAAGTATAAAGTGGAGGAAGATGCCGGGGTTTATGTGGGACCGAAGGATCTTGAGAATTCTGATGATGAGTTAGATTGATAAACCGTCAGACTCGGAACTTGGAACCTGAAACTCGGAACTTGGAACTTGGAACCTGGAACTCGGAACCTGAAACCTGAAACTCGGAACAGAACACTTCCAGGTTTGATACCCTTAAAGAACTATCAGAACATTAAAAACCAAACTAAGAAATGAAAACAATAAAAGGCCCAGCCATTTTTCTCGCTCAATTTCTAGATGATGTTGAGCCTTTCAACAACCTCAAGAACATTTGTG
>JBCCXG010000674.1:0-3841 GCA_039191945.1 Bacteroidota bacterium | reverse complement strand
GTCGACAATGGCGATAATACCTTCATCATTGGGTACCAATTCGAAACGACCTCTTGCGCCCTCTAGATTGGAAAGTGTGGCCAAAACCTGCTCCTTATCATCTCCAAGCAAGGCGGCAGTTCCATATACTGTGAGCAGATTGTAGGCGTTGAACTCACCCACCAGCTTAAACCACACTTCATGATTATCGATGTCCATTTGCAACCCCTGCATGGAATCGGTCAGGATCTTGCCTTTGTAGTCCGCCATCCCTTTGATGCCAAAAGAGTATTTAGATGCCTTGGTATTTTGCAGCATGATCCTGCTCCGCTTGTCATCGATGTTGACCAAGGCAAATGCCTCTCCTTTCAGATCATCAAACAGCATCTTCTTAGCTTCGATGTAAGCATCGAAGGTCTTATGGAAGTCAAGATGATCGTGACTGATGTTAGTGAAGATGGCTCCGGCAAAAGTGACACCCGCCACCCGCTGCTGGACCAGGGCATGGGAGCTCACCTCCATGAAACAGTGAGTACAACCCATATCAACCATCTCTTGCAGCAACTCATTTAGCTGTAGCGCATCCGGCGTCGTGAACTTGGCAGGTAGCACGTGATCCTCAATCTTATTTTCGACCGTAGAAATCAGACCTGCTCGATATCCCAAATTGAGGAAAAGGCTGTGAAGTAGCGTGGTCGTCGTGGTCTTCCCATTCGTGCCCGTGATGCCCACCAGTTTGAGTTTCGTAGACGGTTGACCGTAGAAGTTGGCGGCCGCGATACCCAGTGCTGCAGCACTATCAGAGGTCATCACATAAGTCACATCCGAAGCCAGCTCATCCGGAAAATGCTCACATAATATGGCCACTGCTCCCTTGTCCAAGGCCTGCGAGATAAAATCATGACCATCTACAGTCAATCCTTTGATGGCAACAAAAAGTGACCCTTCTTTTACCTTCCGAGAATCAAAAGCAAGGCTGGAAATAGACACTTGACGGTCCCCTTCAATAGCCTCCAGGCTGATACCAAACAATATGTCTCTTAGATCAGCCAAGTTGCAGTTTTATTTTCGTCACACTTTTCGAGATCGTAGTTCCGGGGCTAAGCGATTGTACCTCGACGCGTCCTCTGCCCCTGGCCTCGACATTCAAACCCAGATTTTCCAGTACATAGAGGGCATCTCTTAAGGTCATCCCCTTTACATCTGGCACTTGAGTCACCTCCATTGGGTTTGGCACCCACTGAATAGATTTGCCGACGATGCGAGTGGTCACCCAAGGATCGGTAGCATCCGAGTGATTGGCAATCCCCAGCTCGTTGCATATCATCCTCAAGTCGTCTTGATTTCCCGCTTTGACGACAGGGAAAACTCCTTCATCAGCCTGGTCCGCGGGTAGCCGATCGTGTAAGTCCAGCTCCATCAAAGCGATCTCATCGACCACTTCCTTGAAGACCGGTGCAGCGACGTCACTCCCGTAGATCTGGTAACCTTTGGGGTTGTCGATCACCACGATACAGCTGTAGCGTGGACCGTTTGCCGGAAAGTATCCCGCAAAAGATGCGTAGTACTCGTTGGTATAGCGACCATTTTTGACGCGCTTGGCCGTTCCCGTTTTCCCCGCGATCTGATATCTGCTATCGTAAATATTAGCAGCGGTACCTCTGATGACTACTCCCTCCAGCATCGTTCTCAACTTGGACAAGGTCTTGTCGGAGCAGATCTTGTCGTGTAGCACCTTGGTACCAAAGCGCTCCACTTCTTTGCCAGCCCGGCTCACTGACTTGACGATGAGCGGCTGGACCATCTTCCCGCCATTGGCCACTGCATTGTATAGCGTCAACGTCTGGAGAGGAGTCATTTTAAGCTCGTAGCCATGGGCCATCCAAGGCAGTGTCGTGCCACTCCAACTAGGTTCTTCTGGTGATTTGATGAATGGCTTCCCTTCTCCTACCATCTGGAAACCCAAAGGTTGGGACAACCCCATATCCACGAGGTAATCGATAAACTCCTGCGGTTGATCTCCAAACTGCCGGTTGATCAACAACGCAGTGCCGATATTGGAGGACTTCTCGAATATCTCCTGCACCGTGAGGACCCCATAGCCCCCGGGTTTGTGATCTTTCATCACTTCATTGAAAAACTTCAATGTGCCATTACCAGTATCCACCGTATCGTCAAGCGAGACCTTGCCCTCCTCCAGCAAAGCGATCATGCTGGCCAACTTGAAGGTCGATCCCGGCTCGCGAGAGCCTTGGCTTCCCACGGCATAGTTGTATCGCTCAAAGTACTTTCCCGCTGAATTGCGGCTCAGGTTGGACATGGCTTTGATTTCGCCGGTGGCCACTTCCATCAAAACGACTACCCCATAGTCTGCCTCATGTCGTACCAGGGCCTTGAGCAGTGCACTCTCTGCCAAGTCCTGCAAGTCGATGTTGATCGTCGTCTGGATATCAAATCCATCGACTGGACGTATCTCGGACCCATCGGCAATGGGTTTCCAAGCACCCCCTGCCATGCGCTGATACAAGGCTTGCCCATCTTTGCCTGAGAGGTACCGGTTGAAGCTGTATTCCAACCCTACTGTGCCGCGATTCTCTTCGTTGACCGTGCCAACCGTCCGATATCCTAAATGCGAAAAAGGCAGAACGCGCTTTTCTACCTTTTCAAAGATCACTCCACCCTGTAGGCGGCCGCGCCGAAACAACGGCCAGGTTTCCATCTTCTTTTTGTCCTGGTAGCCGACATCTCGTCTGCTGAGAATGAGATACCGCCGTTTATCCTTACGAGCATTGACGATCTTTCGCTTGTACTGCGCTGCCGAAAAATCTCCATAATACCTCGATAGCAAATACGAAAGCGAGTCAATATAGTGGTTGAAGTCCGCCGCACTTGACACGCTTGGATCCATAGCAACTCTGTAGTATGGGAGGGACGTTGCCAAGAGTGAGCCATTATCGGAGTAGATATTCCCACGGGTAGCCTCCACCTTTTGGAAACGCAGTCCTATTTGCTCTCCGAGCTTTCGCCACTTATCTCCTTGCACGTATTGCAAGTCAATAAGACGATACACTACGGCAGCGCAAAACACCAGGATCACTAGGAAAGAGATGCGTACCCTGAGCAATATGGACCGCTTATAGCTCATTGCTTGGGTACTAATATTTTAAGAGGCGGCACTTCGGACTTTTGCAGGCCGATTTTGCGAGCATTCCTGGCCACTTCTGAGCGCTTGGTAGCCAGCATGTAATCCGCTTTGAGGGTCATGTAATCGGCCCTCAGCTCGTCAACTTCTCGTTCAAGGACGGTAATCTCGCGAATCGTTTTGTCAGCATAGTGCCTGTTTCCGATGTAGAAAACACTAAGGAGCGTCACAAAGAGAATTTGCGGCAAAAAGCGGACGTGGATCACCTGAGAGATCGTGGCATCGATGCGCAAGAATCGATCCAGCCACCCAAAGAGACCTGAGCCCTGCGATTCTGGTAATTTGTACGTGTTATTCGCCATCTGTCTTTTCTGCTACTCTCATTTTCGCACTTCTTGATCTGCTATTCTCATTAATCTCTACCTCAGAAGGAATGATCGGCTTCCTATTGATGGGACGCAATGGCCTTAGGATGTTGCCATAAAAGTCCTTTTCTAATTTTCCATGGAAGTTGCCAGAAGCAACAAAATTCTTCACCAGCCGGTCCTCCAGCGAATGATAGCTGATCACGACCAGACGGCCTTTGACTTTGAGTACTTCGGCAGATTGCAAGAGAAGTTCCTTCACTGCTCCCAACTCATCGTTGACCTCAATCCTCAACGCCTGAAAGACCTGCGCCAGGTACTTCCACTCTTTTCCCCTGGGCGCTGCTGACCAAGC
>JBCCXG010000673.1:0-3849 GCA_039191945.1 Bacteroidota bacterium | reverse complement strand
GTAGGGAAGCCCTGGGTCCACTTCGTCCAGTTAGCGGCGTCATCGATACTCACGTACAATCCATCATCCGTTCCGAGAAACTTCAAACTAGGCACTTCGCTGTCTTCCACAATGGCCAGTGCGTAACCCTTGGTGTCGCCACTGCTTACGAGTCTTTGCCACGTTTGTCCGTAGTCTGAAGTGCGATAGGCCATCGGCTCATAGTTAAAGCGTCGATAATCATTCGCGACGAGAAGAGCTTCGCCGCCCTTCTTGGCGTCTGCCTTGATCTGGGTGATCCACACGCCATTGGGCAAGCCTGCTGAGACATCACTCCATCTATCGCCGCCATCTCTGGAAATATGTGCGCGGCCGTCATCAGTGCCCACCCACAGGATTCCCTCCTCTGCCGGTGAGGGTTCGATGACCAGGATAGTACAGTAGTTCTCCGCGCCAGTCGCATCCATGGTCAGGCCGCCACTGTCGCCTTGCTTTTGTTTCTCCGGATCATTGGTCGTTAGATCGGTGGAGACAATCTGCCAGTTCTGCCCACCGTCGGTGCTTTTGTGCACAAATTGACTCCCAAAGTAGATGGTTTGGGCATCAAAAGGGTCACGCGCCATACCGGCGTTCCAGTTGAATCGCAAGGGCACGTCCAGTGAAGGGGCGGTCGGGCGAACGATTTCGAAGTAGCCGGTCTCCCGGTCGTAAATGCCCGCTGAACCCTGCTGTGCGGTAGAGATACCAAACCGACTATTGGTGGGGTCCGGGAGGACATCAAAGCCATCGCCAAAGGAGATCTCCTGCCAATAGTTATTGCGGATGCCTTGCGCTTTCCAAACGTACGCCGGGCCTGCCCAGGAACCATTGTCCTGCATCCCGCCATAGACATTGTAGGGGTAGTCGTTGTCGACTGCCACGTGGTAAAACTGGCCAACGGGTATGTTCTCAACAAAGCGCCAGGTTTTGCCGCGGTCACGAGTGATATTGAGGCCGCCGTCGTTACCGTCGATCATCAAGTTGGGGTTAGTGGGATGGATCCACCAGGCATGGTGGTCGGGATGTACCCCTCGTGAGGTATTGTAGGCGGGCATAAGCTCTGAGAAGGACTTACCGCCGTCCTCGCTCACATGCACGTAGGTAAAGATAGAGTAGAGTCTGTTCTCATTCACTGGGTCTACCGCAATGTCACTGTAGTAAAAGGGTCGGTTGCCGATCTCCGGTTTGTCATTGATTTTTGACCAGGTGAAGCCACCGTCATCTGACCGATATAGGGCGTTCTTCTTTGATTCCACCAAAGCGTAAATCCGTTCTGGCTGGGAGGGAGCAATGGCCAATCCTATGCGGCCGAGTTCACCCTCTGGTAATCCGTCTTCGTCCGTCAATTGTTTCCAGTTGGCACCTCCGTCGTGGGTCATGTAGAGCCCGGATCCGGGTCCGCCGGATTTGAAGAACCAAGGGTCTCTTTTGTGTTCCCAAATGGCAGCGAGCAATTTATTGGGATTGGAAGGGTCCATCACGAGGTCTGCCACTCCGGATCGGATATTGGTGTGAAGGATACGCTCCCAGGTGGTACCTCCGTCGGTAGTTTTATAGACACCGCGTTCCTCGTGTTCACCCCATGGGGAGCCAATGGCGCCGACATAAACGATGTTGGGATCGGTGGGATCGATGATGACACGATGTATATGACGTGTCTTTTCTAGTCCCATCTTTTGCCAGTTCTTTCCGCCGTCCAGGGATTTGTAGATACCGTCACCACCGTTCAGCGAGTTGCGAGGATTGCCTTCTCCAGTGCCTACCCAAATCACCGCCGGATTGGACTGCTGGATGGCGATGGCGCCGATGGATGCGGTAGATTGATCGTCGAAAATGGGCTCCCAGGCGATTCCTCCGCTCGTGGATTTCCAGAGGCCTCCTGAGGCAGCTCCTGCATAGATGATGTCCGGATTGCTGTGCACCGCGTCTATGGAAGTGATGCGCCCGGACATTCCTGCGGGTCCTATGCTGCGGGCTTTCATGTTTTCAAACAGGTCCATATCCAGCGGTTGAGAGATGGACAAAAGGGGTAGCACAAATAAAGTAAGCAGTAGGTACCTGTAGGGCATGGTCTTCGGGTTTAATTGGCCCGGCAACTTAATCAAATTGTGCACACTGAGTGTGTCACCCTTTGATAAACGGTAGCACTTATTAACCCGATATCACAGAATTCAAGTGAAATCTGCGCCTTTGAACCATTGGATCAATCGCTTTTCGGTGCTGAGGTTAGGTAGCTCATCGTTTGGATTTATCCCCATCAAATCAAGGGCCTTTCGTACCGAACTTCGCAGCTTTTTTACTTCCGTGACTTGTCCAAACTGGTTGCTGAGGAAGTAGCGTTCATCTGTAAAAGAATGACTGCTTTTGTGTCCCGTGAGACTGACCGATTCGGTGGTCGCTGACCGGTTCTCGTGCAGCTTCAGCAAGCGGACGCTTTGGTTGACGGCGAGCACCTGCATGAACCGGCTTTCGTCGATTTCTGGTATCTCACTGAGCAAAACGACATCGCGAAGACATTCAGACTTCATGAGTTCACTTTGGAGATGGTAGATACTTTTCGTCCCGGAGATGGACAATAGCAGAGAGATAAAGTGCTTTCCATCGCTGGTCGGAGAGGCATTGACCGATTTCAATCGGAATGTCGTCGTGTCTCCCACAAGGAGCAAGCGCTTCATCCCTTCCTCGATACCGCATTCCGCGACCATTTGAATCTGTTGTTCGGAAAACATACCAAAGTCTTTTTCAAAAACAAGCGATGATCCGTCTCGCTCCAGTGTGAAACGACGCAGTGTACTCGCCGGTAGTTTGAATAGCCCCGTCTGATGTCTCAAATAAAGGGAATTGTCCAATGTATTGAAATTGAGACTCAATCCTCCAAAGACTGTGCCACTCGATGATTCCATGGAACCTTCGAGCCAGGTGAGGTCACCATTTCGTAAGCGAGGTTCCAGGAAGTAGTGACTCATGTCTCTCAGGTGTTGCCAAGTGGTCTTTCTGGCCCTGGTCTGAAGGAGATCTTCTAACCGCTCAGTGCTCTGCGAATGGGGAGGGTAGTTGGCCGAGATAAATACCAGGGCCAACAGGTAAATGCAGAAGAGACGTGTCATCATCATTTAATCAAATCAAGCATTATCTGTAGAAGATGCGGTCCAGATCTGTAACAAGATAGGATGAATGGTAAAAAAGCCCAGACCCGACTTTATCAGGATGCGGATCCTATACCGCTTTGATCAGGAAATAGTTCTTCTTGCCTTTTTGTGCGAGTAGGTACTTGTCCTGAAGCAGGTTGAAAGAAGCCGATTGATTAGGATCTGAGAGCTTCTGCTTGTTGATGCTCACCCCACCGTTTTTGATCATCCGACGCGCCTCACCCTTTGAGGGAAAGACCAGGCCATTGGTGATCTCGCTCAATAGATCCGTGACGTTGGGCGCCTGAAGGAGCTGATCTTTATTGACTTCCGTCTGGGGCACGCCCTCCAGTACCTGAAGGAGCGTTGCTTCGTCCAGTGAAGCCAGTTCCTCTGTGGTCGACTTCCCAAATAGAATCGAAGACGCTTTGATCGCTGTATCTAGCGCCTCCTGACTATGTACCCGCGCCGTGATTTCCTCAGCCAGGGCTCTTTGCAATAGCCGGGTGTGGGGAGATTCCTGATGTTGAGCAATGAGTGCTTCGATCTCCTTCCGAGCCTTGAGGCTGAAAATTTTGATGTAGTTGACCACATCTTCATCAGAGGCATTGAACCAATACTGATAAAATTTGTACGGTGAGGTCTTTTCGGCATCCAGCCACACATTGCCACCTTCTGTCTTACCAAATTTTGTGCCGTCTGC
>JBCCXG010000672.1:0-3855 GCA_039191945.1 Bacteroidota bacterium | reverse complement strand
CGTGGAACGAAGCAGTCCCAGTGACCGGGTTTGTGCAAAAGGACCCCGTCCAGGGAAGTGCAGTGAGCATGCCAACAGAAGCTAAAATTCTTTATGATGGGGACTATTTATACGTCGGTGCAGTTTGCCATACCACCCATGGCAAAACCGACATTAGGACCCAAAATATGCAACGCGATTTCGAATACTTTCAGAATGACCTTTTTGGAGTCGCCATTGATGGTTTTTTGGACCAACGAAATGCCATGGCGTTTCAAACCAACCCACATGGCACGCAGCGCGAAATCCTTGTCATGGATGATCAGATCTTCAACCGCGAATGGTCGGGTCTCTGGAGTGTTCGTACGCAAATTCAGGACTCTGCTTGGACGGTGGAGATGGCTATACCATGGAAGACGCTACGCTATCCGCAGGGTTCCAAAAGGATGGGTATTATCCTGGCGCGCAACATACGGAGCAATAACGAGTACGCTTCCTTCCCGGCGGTACCCAGGGCTTTTAATGTATATCGAATGCCTTATGAGGCTATCTTGGTTGGGATTGATCCGCCGCCGCCCTCCGCAAATGTGCAGGCCATTCCTTATGCGCTCATTAGCAACGACCGATCCTCCATCGATGGGGAGCAGGTCCAGAACAATACAAATTTCAAAGCGGGTGGTGACATCAAGTGGGTGACTGGTCCCAGCTCAGTGCTGGACTTCACCTTCAATACGGATTTTGCACAGGCTGACGTCGATCGGCAGGTGGTAAACCTGACGCGGTTTTCGGTGCTTTTCCCCGAACGGCGGCAGTTCTTCCTTGAGGGCAATGAAATCTATAACATGGCAGCATGGGATGAGTTGCAACCCTTTTTTAGCCGGAGGATTGGGCTGGACGATAGGGGCAACCCGATTCCCATCGATGCTGGGATCAGGTTCACCAATAGAAGCGCAAAACAAAACTTGGGCCTGATGGCCATTCGCCAACGCGCCGATGGGGATACACCCGCCTCGAACTTTGCTGTAGCGAGGTACTCCAGCAACTTGTCCTCGCAAGGCCGGATTGGGGGCATGGCCACCTTTCGTTACGATGAGGCGGATACCACAGGCCGATCTACTTCTAACGTGACCGCCACGGTCGATGGGTTTTTCCGTCCAACCCAGCAGATCAACGCATTTTGGATGGTCTCCGGATCGAAGTCTACCGGTGCTATGGAGGATGAGGGACTGTCGGGTGCGACCTGGGTGTACTACTCCAATAACTGGATCTATCTTGGTCATGTTCAGGCTTTTGTGACTTCTGATTACAATCCTCGAGTGGGTTTCATCAGCGCTGATAATTACATGTTGACAAGTCCGGCATTTACCTTTCGACTGCGCCCCCAATGGCTGCCCAGTTTTATCCGACAGATCAATCCTGGCATTACTACCTATTTCTATCACTACCTGGATGACATGACTTTTCGCGAAGGTTTTGTGTCTTACTCCCCTTTCAATATCGAACTTCAGGATGGGAGTGACATTGCCTACAGTGTCAGAACGAATTGGCAGTCGCTGCGGGAGACTTTCTCACCTCTGGGTATCGACATTCCGGCTGGTGACTATTCATATACCAGTCATAGGATCCGCTACAGCGGGGATTTTTCGAGAAAGGTCGCCGCAAGCGCATCGTATCGTTTTGGAGGATACTTTGACGGCCGCCTGGAGTCATTTTCTGCCTCGCTGCGACTTGCTCCTATTCCGCATATTCAGTTCACAACGGACTATCAGTTGAATCGACTTTCGAGCTTAGGCGAAGAGCAGATAGATCAAGAAACACATTTGGTCGGAACGGAGCTTCGACTAGCGCTCAATCCACGGGTGCAGTTGATTTCCTTTTTTCAGTATAATACAGCCTCAGACCGCACAACGCTAAACAGTCGATTTGTATGGGAGTACCATCCTCTTTCCTACATCTACCTGGTATACAATAACAACCGTCAGGACCTACCTGATTCAGAGACTGGCCTAATTGCTCGACGACAAGATGAGCAAGCGATATTTAAAGTCACTTTTTTGAAGCAGTTCTAAGCCACAACCAAGACATAGGAACATGAGCATCTTTCCCTTCACTATCCTTTCTCGACTAAGTCCCAAAGTACCTTTCCAGATCATTAGCGGCTCTTGGAATGATCGTGATGCCATCTTACGCTCTGACGTCAACCTTTTTTGTTGGCAGCGGCCTGTGGACCTGGAGGTGGAGGCTTACTTGCAATCATTGCTTGAGGACCAGTTGAAGCCGATTAGGGTGCACTTGTCAGAGGATAAGATGGCCGAAAAGATCGACCGAGCAAGGACGATGTGGAAGAGAACATTGGGAGTGGACGGTGATGCGTTTTGGCAAGACGTCACAAGTATTACGAAAGATTTCTTGCAGTTTTCAGCAACTGGCCAAGGCACGATGCACCTGCGGGTGGTGGATGATGATGCCTGCACGAAGTTTCACACAGACGGGTATGCGCTTCGGCTCTTTATTACCTATCTCGGGCCTGGCACAGAATGGGTCCCTGAGGTGGCCGTTCGCAGATCAGCGCTGGGTAGATCCAACGAAGAGATTGTCAAGGATCCAGAACGGGTTCAGCGGCTTGGCACCCAGCATGTTGGAATCTTAAAGGGAGCGCCCCAGAAAGGTGCTAAGGGTATTGTGCATCGCTCTCCGAGTCTCTCCGGTACGGGCAAAAAGCGCATCATTTTGAGGGTGGATATATGAATAACGAGCTCTAGGAACTATGAGAACACCAGTGCATATCATTACAGGATTTCTTGGAAGTGGAAAGACCACCTTCCTCAATCACTTCATCAGGGAGCGGTTGCCAGAGCGAATCTTCGTCATTGAAAATGAATGTGGGGCGACGAATGTGGATGGCGGGCTGGTCATCGAAGGTGTGGAAGAGGTTGCTGAACTGAGTGCGGGCTGTCTTTGCTGTTCGCTGGCGGATGGTTTGCTAGACTTATTGGACGAAGCCAGCAAAAAACGCGATCAATTTGACCGCATGGTGATCGAGACGACGGGTATTGCCGATCCCAGCTCGATTGTGCAGGTGTTCTTACAAGATGAGAAAGTAGAGCGTCACTTTGAGTTGGCTCAAGTGATCTGCCTGGTAGATGCTGCGCTAGTGGAAGAGTGGTTGGAAGAGGCAGAAGAAGCCCTACGCCAAATTGCGCTGGCCGATGTAGTATTGATCAACAAAGCCGATCAAGTGGCATCGGCGGATTTGTTGAAGGTCCAAGGACGAATCGAGTCCATCAATCCACACGCAAAGGTCTATGCGGGCGAACAAGGCGTGTTTCCTGTCGTTCAGATCTTGGAAGCTGGCACCACGAAGCCGGAGTCGGTCGAGCACGTGCAACATGAACATCATGAGCATTCACATGATCACCATGGTCATGGCAACAGCCACAAGATCACGACCTTCACCCTTAGCTTTCCACATCCACTAGATCTGAATCGCCTGCACGCGGACCTGAACCATATTGTCCAACTCCATCGAGATCAACTCTACCGGGTAAAGGGCTTTATTGCTATACCTAGCTATCCCAACCGGGTCATATTGCAGTCGGCTCGTAGCGCCCTTATTGTAACCGATGGATCTCCTTGGGAAACGACCACTCAACGGGAAGGTAGACTGGTATTCATTGGTCGCGGACTGCGGCGAGAGGTCTTTGAAGAGTTGTTGGGAAAACACATGGTGAAACCCGCTGTACACGGCCAATAGGATTTTGCTTGGGACTAAAGATGGAGAATAGCAGGAGACAGTTCTTAGGAAAGGTAATGACAATGACCGCTTCCTGGTTGGTCGCTACAGACCTTTTTGCTAACGGCCAAGTGAAGTCCCGT
>JBCCXG010000671.1:0-3857 GCA_039191945.1 Bacteroidota bacterium | reverse complement strand
GGTTGCCGTAGGGACACTTGCGGCAGCTTTGTTTTTGGGTGTGATGACAGGTCTGCTTCCTGCTTCTATCATTTCAGCTTTTCATCCTTTGAAGGTAATAAAAGGTGCAGTGAGCCGTGGGCGAAGCGGGCAGCTGGTTCGGCGATCATTGGTCGTCGTCCAGTTTGCAGCGAGCATCACGCTTCTCATGGCTATCATTACTGTACAGCGACAAATGCGGCATGTTGCCAACAAGGACCTGGGCATGGATGTCGATGAGGTGTTGCATATCAACGTACGCGGCGTGGATTCGGTAGGTGAAAATAGGGACCGGCTAACGAACGAGTTGATGCAGCACCCTGCTATCCAAGCCATTTCTTTTCAGAGTCGGGGCTATCCGGTCAATGGATTGAGCAATGGGATGGTCATGGTCGAAAAGGACGATGGTAGCCGTGTGTCTTCTAGCCTGTATCATATGTGGGTGGATGAGGTATTTGCTGAGGTCTTTGGCGTGGAGATGATCGCCGGTCGTTTTTATTCTAAGGATTTTCCAGCGGATTCTACCAGATCCGTCATCGTCAACGAATCCGCAGTGAGGAGTTTTGGTTGGAGCAGCCCGGAAGACGCGCTGGGTAAAGAGATGGGGGAGGGTGAGGATGTTCGTCAAGTGATAGGCGTGGTGAGGGATTTTCATTTTGAAGGGCTACAGAAGGGCGTAGAGCCTGTCCGGATCCTACCGCTGCATGATCAGCACCCCGGAAGCCTTGCCATTCGGGCGGACTTGAGAAATCCGATTGAGGTGCTAACATTTTTGGAGGCATCGTGGAAGGCAGTGAATCCAACGGTGGCGCTCGATGTGACGTTCATGAGTGATGACGTCAGACAGCAATACCAGGCTGAGCTCATGTTCAGAAGTCTCTTCATGCTTTTTTCTCCCATTTCGCTGATTATCGCGTGCCTTGGGTTGTTTGGATTGGCCTCTGCTTCGACAAATCAACGGGTGAAAGAAGTGGGTATTCGGAAGGTACTTGGGGCTAGTCGCCTGAGTCTCTTACAGCTACTAAGTCGTGAATTTGTCTTGTTGGTGCTCGTCTCATTGATCTTCGCCACGCCGGTCGCCTGGTGGAGTATGGAGCACTGGCTGGACAATTTCCAATATCGAATCAGCTTCGAGTGGTACTTCGTAGTGGCAGCCGGAGGTCTCACGTTGCTTATAGCTTTGCTTACCGCAAGTTCCAAAGCGTTAGGGGTGTCCAATTCCAATCCCAGCGAAGTTCTGCGGTCCGAGTAGCCGCTTCGGAAGCGTTCCAAACCACAGGTAGCTACCTCATGGTGATTTGGGGTGGGGGAGGTATCTTGTCGAGATAAGCCCTCAAAACCATGATTCGTTTGACGAACGCATGCTCGCGATATGCCTTTGGTGCACTTTTTCTTGCCGTCTTTATGCGGTGCAGCCCTGCCGATCATCGACCTCTGGATCCACCTAACATTCTCTGGATCAGTGCGGAAGATATCACCACGATGCTTGGGACCTATGGAGATGAAAATGCTCAGACACCCTATCTTGATGCTTTCGCTGCACGGAGCATCCGCTACGATAACGCATTCGCGACCGCACCGGTTTGCTCACCGGCCAGGTCGTGTTTGATTACTGGAGTCCACGCTGTGTCATTGGGAAGTCAGCACCTGAGATCGGATGTTCAGATTCCTATGTCCATCGTGCCCTTTCCCAAACTGCTGCGGGAGGTGGGTTACTATTGCACCAACAACGACAAAGAGGATTACAACTTTACTGATACCACCATCTGGGATGAGTCCTCTAAAAAGGCCCATTGGAGAAATCGTACATCCGGTCAGCCCTTCTTCAGTGTCTTCAACCTCGGGATTACTCATCAGTCCCAGGTTTTCGGGAATGATTCCGTTTATGATGCACGCATTGCACCTTTTGTGGATGAGGTGACCCGTACGCAGCCCGAGGAGCTCAAGCTACTCCCGTATTACCCCGACACGCCGATGATTCGGAAGCTTTGGGCGCGCTACTACACGAATCTCAGTATCATGGATTGGCAGTTTGCCCAAATCCTCAAGGAACTCGAGTTGGATGGGCTCGATGAAAATACGCTGGTCTTTTTCTTCGGCGATCATGGGACGGGCATGCCCAGGTCCAAGCGTGCACTTTATGACTCAGGCTTGAAAGTGCCGCTTCTGGTGCATGTCCCGGAGCGTTACCATGAATGGTTCAACCTGCAACAACCCCAAACGAGTGATCAGTTGGTGAGCTTTGCTGATTTCGCGCCTACGTTGCTAGCCATTGCTGGGATAGAGATACCTGATTACATGCAGGGTCGCCCTTTTGTCTCCTCTGATGAGGTGGAGCAACGTGACTTCGTTTTTGGAACCTCCGATCGGGTGGATGAAGCGTACGAGTTGTCTCGAACCGTCCGCTCTAAAGAGTACCGGTATATCCGTAACTTTTATCCGCATATCCCGCTACTCCAGCGCAACTTTTATACCGATCAGTCTGCCGTGATGAAGGAACTATTTAGAGTGCGCGATTCCGAACCCGACAATGCCGCGACCAATTATTTGTTTCAACCTCACCGACCATTGGAAGAACTATATCTGGTCTCTTCAGACCCTCACGAAATGGAAAATCTGGCCAATGATCCTGCCCATCTTCAGGCACTTGAAACACATCGGGACGCTTTGAGTCGACGTGTTTTGGAATTCCACGATACGGGATTGATGCCCGAGCCACTGATGCTTACCCACGCCCAGGGTTCGACACCCTACGAGGTGGCGAGAAGTGAAAAACTTCCCCTAGCATCGATAATGGAATTCATCAACCAGGCTTTTGATGAGATAACAGACGATAGGCTCAGCACTGCGGTGGCTTCGGATGAGCCATTGGTACGGTATTGGGCGGCTGTATTGGCTCAAACGCCGAATCAGGAGATTTCATCTGAGCTGGTGCGTCCTCTATTGTTCGATGACGTGCCCCTCGTCCGCCTGGAAGCAGCAAAATACCTCGTGAAAAAGGGTGATCTCACAGCCTTGCCGATCATTACGGATGAACTGGACGCCGAGGATCACAGCGTTTTGCTTTTCGCTGCCAGGGCTTACGAGGAGGTATCGCACCTCATTCCAAGTGCTCCGGTACCAGTCCTTGAAGCCTATGACCGGCTGAAGGAGCAAACTGCCGGACGCTGGCAAGGCCAAGATTTGTACGCCTTTTGGGCGCTTCGGGAGGTGATAGAAAACCGACTTTGAATTCATGAAGATATTAGTAACCCTACTCCTTGCAGCTTTTTATCTGCTTTCGCAGGTGTCCACTGGCCAATCTTTCGAAGCGGATCCGCCCAATATCATTTTCATCCTTATCGATGATCAGCGGTATGACTTTCTCAGCCATCTCGAGCATCCCTGGATCAAAACACCCAACATCGATCGCCTTGCGGCCAACAGTCTATACTTCAGCAATGCCTTTGTGACCACCTCTTTGTGCAGCCCAAGTCGGGCTTCTATTATCACGGGAATGTATGCCCATAGCCATCAGGTGATTGACAATGAAACTCCGTTGCCAAGAAATCTACCAATGTTTCCAGCTGAGTTGCAAAAAGCCGGCTACAAAACCGCATTCATGGGCAAGTGGCATATGGGTGGAAGTGATGCCAATCCACGTCCGGGCTTCGATCACTGGATTTCGTTCAAAGGCCAGGGGCCCTACACAGATCCCACCTTCAATATTGATGGCGTGGAAGTCGCACGGGAAGGGTACACTCCAGACCTGCTCACTGAATACGCTGTGAAGTACCTCAATAAGGCAAATGACCGGGATGGACTTGTGTGACAGATAGAGAAAGTAGGGTTCATCCCGG
>JBCCXG010000670.1:0-3874 GCA_039191945.1 Bacteroidota bacterium | reverse complement strand
GGGTCTATCTGACTATATCACCTCCAGCATGAGCAATGGCGCAATCCTCAAAAGTAAGCTGGAGCAATACCCTGAGGTCAAACAGATTGCCATGGGCACACATGTCTTTGGGACGCCTGGTTGGGGCCGTCTTGCCTATACAGACCAGCACAACGTCTTTCGCAGGTTCACGCTATTGGTGGTAGATGCACACTATCTGGATCTCTTCCAGATTAATATGGCGGCTGGTAGAGGCTTCATTGTGGGTAATGGCCTGGACCAACGTCAGTCCGTGATCCTCAACCAGAAGGCAGTCGAACTCTTCGGACTAGAGGATCCCATTGGGAACAAGCTGCCAGGCAACAAATTTGGTGAGCACCAGATCATTGGCGTTGCGGAGGACTTTCACTTCAGTTCGCTCCATAGTACCATAGAGCCACTCGTCATCGTACAAAGTGTGGCCCCGATCATGGACGGCGTCTCCGATGTCAACTTTAGCGACGTACCTATTCCAAAACTAGTCTTTAGCTACCACGGATCTCCTTCAAAAGCGGCTCAGGTACTGCAGGAAGCATGGAAAGCTTCCTTCCCCAACGAACATTGGAATATGCAGTTTCTAGACCAGCGAATCCAAGCACAATATGAAGCAGAGATGCGTATTCGCGATCTTGTGACGATTGCAACCCTCATTGCCGCAGTCATTGCTGCCATGGGCATGTTGGGACTCTCCATGTTGGTTGCGCGTAGTAAAGTCAAGGAGATTGGTATTCGAAAGGTCATGGGAGCCAGCAGCATATCTATTTTTCGCCTGATGGCACATGGCTTTACACCACAAATCATACTCGCTATCTTGCTGAGCACCCCCCTCACCTATGGATTGATGACTCAATGGCTTGACAACTTTGCTTATCGCACGACGATGACCATAACTCCGTTCTTGCTAGCCAGCATTGTCTCCTTACTCATTGCCTGCGCGGTTTTGAGCCACCATACCGTCAAGGCCGCATTGACCAACCCCACCCAATCCCTGCGCAACGAATAAAGCGCCAAATAGACCAGTTCGGGGCCAAGTCTGATATCGCTGTTCGTTAAAAAAATGTAAATACGCCCAGACCCCACTGTCCATTTGAGTTTGGAGATATCCGGTTTCGGCATGACCTATGCCTGCTATAGATATTTTAGCTTTTCATTTGTTATAGAAGCAGCCAATATTTGAGGCATGAAAGTAGGCGTACTGATAGCGCGGCACCGTAGAGTGCTTCTGATTCTCCTGGGAAACCTGGTGGCGGCACTCATTGTGCTCTCTTCTATCCAGGCCCAAGATGCGTCAGGTTATATGTACGGGAAGGTGCGAACTTCAGAAGCAACCTACACCGGCCAGATCCGATGGGGGAGCGAAGAGGCATTTTGGAGCGACTTCTTCAACGCCGCCAAGATCGCCGACAAGTACTATCAGCAAATACTAAAGGAGAATTCCGCCCCTGAGGAAGTTGAGTTCTGGGAAGACATCAACTGGAACCTGTCCAGTATTTGGGAAGACAAAGGCAATCTAACGCACGAGTTTGCCACGCAATTTGGCAATATTGCCTCGATCATTAACACCTCCAAGTACCGAGCTACGCTGAGACTCAAAAATGGCGTAGAATTGGAGCTAAGCGGACGAGGATACAACGACATTGGCACCAAAATCGTCGTCTACGATGACGAAGTAGGAAAGGTAGAAATCTCCTGGTATCGCATGCGTGAAGTAGAATTTCTAGATACGCCAAAAGATCTCCATGTCAGTGGGGGTAATCCCATTTTTGGGACCATAGATACTTTCCGGGCAGGGTCTTTCACCGGTTACATTCAATGGGACCATGACGAGCGCCTGGGTGATGAGAAGCTGGATGGCGACACCCGAGATGGCGACCTCTCGATACCCTTTCGGCAGATCAAGTCCATTGAAAAAGAACAAAATGGCAGCTATGTCGTGCTCAACTCAGGTCGAGATTTCTTCCTCACCGGGAGTAACGATGTCAATTCCCAAAATCGAGGGATAATCGTTACCGTGCCCGACATCGGCCGGGTAGATATCCCATGGAAAGTATTCCGAAGCGCGACCTTCGAACAGGTAAAAAGTAGTGGTCCAGCTTATAAAACCTATCGGGTACCGAAAGGACTCTCGGGTGCAGTATACACCTTTGACGGGGACAAGATCGAAGGCCGCATCATCTACGATATCGATGAAGCATGGGAAGTAGAGACCCTGGACGCAAAAGATTACGGCATTGAGTATACCATTCCTTTTTCCAATATCAAGGCCGTCATACCCAAAAACGACGACTTCTCGACGATCGTGTTTCGAAATGGAGACAAGGTGATCCTTGGGGGAGTGCGCGATGTCTCTGACCGAAACGATGGGGCGCTGATCTTCAAGCCCAATAAAAAGGACCCGGACTATGTTCCCTGGAAGGACATCGCTGAGATCGTATTTGACTAAGCGACGCAAACCAACAGCCATCGAAATCGATTTAATACTAAACCTACACCTGTCACATCATCAAATCACTTAACAGAAAGCAGTTACTCCGTGCCATAGGAGTCATCGCCTTAGCCGTACTCGTCTATTTGGGATACACCAGACCCGATGAGCCTACCTATTTTACGGCTGCCTGGCTGTTTCTCGTATTTCTGGCGCTTTGGTTTGGCAATCAGTGGATCACGCGGATGTTCAATAAGCATGCCTCCTGGCAAAAACTAGGCCGTAAGAGATTCTTCATGCAACTAGGTGCCGGACTTCTCTATTCGCTGCTTGTGATCAATGTAGCCTATCTGATCTTTAAATACCTATTTACCGCAGAGCCACCGATCACCTCTCAGATCATTGTTATGAATGTCTGGGGGTTCGTGCTCACGATCCCCTCCTATTCCGTCTACTTCGGTTTACACTTCCTGAGGCACTGGCAGCAGTCTGAGCTCGAGGTAGAGCGCTATCAAAAGGAGACGATGGCCAGTCAGTTGGTCAACCTCAAAAACCACCTCGATCCTCATTTCCTCTTCAACAACCTCAACATTCTGTCTTCCCTCATCGACAAAGACCGGGACCTATCCCAGGAGTTCCTCGTTCGCTTTGCAGAAGTCTACCGGGCCTTGTTGCTCAACAAGGGGGAGGACCTTGTGACGTTGGAAGAAGAGCTCGAGTTCATCCAGGCTTATATCTTCCTCCTCCAGGTCAGATTCGAGCAAAACATCCAGTTCAATATCAACATTCAGCCCGACTCTTACTATTTCATGATGCCACCATTGACGATACAGATGTTGGTGGAAAACGCCATCAAACACAACATCATCACCGAGAAGCGACCGCTGGTCATCTCAGTCACGACCAATGGGCAGCGGCTCCATGTAGCCAATACACTGTATGAAAAGCGCGAAGAGTTGAAGAGCAAGTCCGGCACCGGGCTGAAGAACATTAAGGCCCGCTTCAAGTATTTCTGTGACGAAGAACTAGCCGTGAGCAAGACCGAAGAGGAGTTTCGTGTCAGTGTTCCCCTTCTGGAAATTGAAACCATCTAATGCTTATGAAAGTACTGATCCTCGAAGATGAGAGCCTCGCCGCCGACCGCATCCGTCGACTCATTGCCGACATCGATCCTAGTATTGAGATCCTCGCCGACATCAAATCCATCGAAGAAGGCCTAGCTTGGTTCGAAGCCAACGAGGCCCCGGACCTCATCATCAGCGACATTCGACTCCTCGACGGCCTCAGTTTTGAGCTTTTCAAGCAGATCAAAATCGAAACGCCCGTCATCTTCACCACCGCTTACGATCAGTACGCCATCAAAGCCTTTGAGGTCAACAGCATCGACTATCTCCTCAAGCCCATCCAAAAAGAAAAGCTCCAGTCCAGTAT
>JBCCXG010000669.1:0-3876 GCA_039191945.1 Bacteroidota bacterium | reverse complement strand
GTTGAATCACCATAGCGGTGCTATGCTTTCTCAACATAAGTGCCTCTTTCTTTGAGCTTTATGCCTTCATTACGATCCCTATCGCATGATCCAGGTTAAAGATGGAGCATATTGATCAGAATAGCTTTCTTCCTCCCTGTGAATCTTTTTGACATGCCTCAGAGAAAACAAATGGAAGGGTCAACAAGGACACCTGGGCAATCAGAAGACCGGAAGCAGCGCATTTGGGGTTCGGGAATTGTCTACCAGTCAATTTCGGCTACAACCGCCCGGAATACGGCTACTTTTTCCACGACGCCAGTAGCCAGCTTTGTACCGTAATCAACAAATAGAACATGTCAAGAATATTAATCACAGGTGCGAATGGAGGCTTTGGAGCCCTCACCGTACATACCCTACTAAAAGACGGTCACCAAGTAGTAGCCACCCTCCGCAATGCTAATACGAAAAATAAGAAAGCAGCCGACGAACTGACCGCAGCCGGTGCACAGGTTGTCGAATTGGATGTCACCCATGATCAAAGCGTGGAAGCAGGAGTTGCCCAGGCCATCGACCTCATCGGCGGTTTGGATGTGGTGATCAACAATGCCGGCATTGGTGTGCTGGGCATCCAGGAGCAATTCACCATCGAGGACTTCCGGCGATTGTTTGAGGTCAATGTCTTCGGTGTACAGCGCGTCAACCGGGCGGCACTGCCCCACCTGCGGAAACAGGGATCCGGTTTACTGATCCATGTCTCGAGTCTCTTAGGACGCATCGCCTTCCCCTTCTATGGCCCTTACAACGCTTCGAAGTGGGCGTTGGAAGCGATCGCAGAGAATTATCGGGTGGAGCTGTCCGGGTTTGGCGTGGATTCCTGTATCGTAGAACCGGGTGGGTATCCCACCAGCTTTTTTGAAAGCTTGATGCGTCCCTCAGATACGTCCACTAATGAAGGCTATGGTGGCATGGTCCATGCGCCCGAGCAGGCCTTCCAAAGCTTTGAAGGGGCGTTGGCCCAAAACCCCGCTCAGAACCCACAGGCCGTGGCCGATGCTATTGCTAACCTTATCAACACACCGGCCGGCAGTCGACCCGCGCGAACGGTGGTGGATAAGATGGGAATGGGTGATCACATCGACCCGTACAATCAGCAATTGGCTCAAATCCACGAAGGGCTTTACAACGCCTTCGGCATGGGCGACATGCTAAAACTGAAGGTCTAAGTCGATTCATTCCGGCACCGGGAGCACATTGCACGGCTTTCGGTGCCTTTCATTTTCTTATAATTAAGTAGCTTCCACCCTATGTCCAGTACAGAAATAGCTCGACTCAATAGCATCAGTGACCTTCACCGCTTCAATGATATTCCACCCCCGGAGCATCCGCTGATCAGCTTGATTGACTACAGCACCATCAGACACGCCTCCAGCACCAACGAGCTACGGTGGATCCAGCAGTTCTACTCGATTTCGCTGAAGCGCAACGTGTTGGGGAAATATCGGTACGGCCAGCAGACCTATGATTTTGACGAGGGTTTAATGACCTTCTTTTCTCCCGATCAGGTGATATCGGTCCAGCTGATCGAGACCGATATCAGCACTCATCCTCCCTCCGGCTACATTCTGGCGATCCATCCGGATTTCTTCTTCGGGACGTCACTAGCATCCAAGCTGAAAAAGTATGCCTTCTTCAAGTATTCGGTGCGAGAAGCGCTGTTCTTGTCGGAAAAGGAGGAACAGGTCATTCTTGGCCTGCTGAAGAATATTCAAAACGAATACCGGGCAAACATCGACCAATTCAGCCAGCAGATCATCGTCAGCCAGCTGGAGCTGCTGCTCAACTACGCGGAGCGGTTTTATCAGCGACAATTCCTTACCCGCAAGGCGGCCAATCATCAAACGCTGGACAAAGTGGAAGCCTACCTCGATGCGTACTTCGATGAGGGAAGCTTGCTGGAGAAGGGTTTGCCCTCTGTGCATGAGGTGGCAGAACATCTGCACCTGACGGCTGACTACTTAAGTAGTATGATCAAGAGCCTGACCGGCCAGACCACGCAGCAACTGATCCACCACAAACTGATTGAGAGCGCCAAGGTGAAGCTATCAACGACCGAATTGTCGGTCAGCGAGATCGCCTATAGTTTGGGTTTCGAGCACCCACAATCCTTCAACAAGCTATTCAAATCTAAAACCCAACAAACGCCGCTACAATTTCGGACGTCCTTCAATTAACGCGGCCAACCCTGGGTATGATCGTTGGCGATCCTCCATTACAGAAAGGACTTCTCCGTTCCCTGCTGATAAGAAAACCCATTCGTACTCTCTTTGTAACCCTTCACTCGCTCATCAAATAGTGCTTTATCAAAGCCCTGCTGGTCCTGCGTGCCGGACACCATAGGGTTCATGTCCCTTGAGTAAGAGAGATTGGTAAGGTCATGACGCTGCTCATACAGGGCGGGAAGGAAGTTTTCAAACACCCCTACTTCTATAGCATTGTGGGTCAGCCATGCTTCCCAAAAATCGGGACCAAAGTTCCCCACGATCTTATGAGTGATTTTCTTTGCCAGAAAGTTTTGCTTGTGCGATCCCGCCACGACTTCGTAGTGATAATGAACACCGATGATCTTTCCGTCTTCAAATACATCCTTGAAGCTTATTCTGAGGACCATCATGGGACCAATCAATGGGATATTCTTACCCATGCACCATCCATCACTTTCGTGATAGAAGATCTCCAACGCTTGATCTACGGGGAACTTCGTGCCGTATTTTTCATATTGCATCACTTCCTGAATTTGGATTTTCGCCCCCGCTCTGGACGTGCCACCCGGTCCGAGTTTGCCTTTTAGTCGGGCGCTGATATGATCAGAAGGGTGCCACAAGTAATAAGCCGGAACGTTCTGCCCTTCATACCCGGGAATATCGATCAGCTTCACCTCCAAGTTTGGGAAGTGTCGAAACCACCAATAGATCATTTCTGAAGTGACACCCCGAAGCAACGAATGCTCCAGGACGACGCAGATTTGATTGCTTTTATTCCTGGTCACTTCAAAATAGGTGGAGGCCGTGGATTTCAATGTCCAGCCAAATTCTCTTGCCTTAGGGACTTCAAGATGCGTTGATTCACTCATGTTTCCATTTTTTTGGGTGGGTCGGTAGCTACGCCTGCAGATCGACTGCCTCGACAAGGATAGGGGGTTATTTTCCTAAAAAAATTGTCTTAGTTAAAGTCGGCCGCTCGTTTTATTCCACGGACGTGCTGAACTTTATAGATTGACGCAGTGGACGGCCGAATTGTACAATACAGAGAGGATATAACTCGCTCATTGGGCACATTGAAGGAGGCCGAATGGGACGCATTCCAAACGCGCCTGACGCCAGTCTCTTTTAAGAAAGGAGAGGACGTGTTTCCGGCAACAGAGATTTGCAACAAAGTATTGTTTATTACCCATGGCGTCCTTGCGTCCGAGTATCATTTCAATAACGACCTGACCATCACACGCTTTTTCAAGTCGAAAGGTCATTGTTCAAACATCATCAGTCTCTTTCAGCAGAAGGTCGCTCACGATAGGATATTTGCTATTACAAATGTGGAAGGCGTGATTGTGCCGGTGGATTTATGGCAGGAACACTATCTGTACTCGGACGGGATCGGTCTTTATTTCCGAAAGAAGATGATCGAGATCTTGTTAGAGGATAAAGAATTCATGACAATAAAAACCCTATCAGGTGTCCAGGGCAAGCTAGCGTTTCTCCAAGAAAACTATCCTGAAGTGATATTGGAGACTCCTTGGAAATATATTGCCAACTTTATGGGCGTGACACCAGCATGGTTGAGCCGGACATTGAAGAAGAAAGAGGTCAGAAAGAAGTCATAAGGAGCCTTAGCCAAAAG
>JBCCXG010000668.1:0-3879 GCA_039191945.1 Bacteroidota bacterium | reverse complement strand
CCGGCGCCTATCGTGAAATCCAAAATAGGCCCTGAACTATTGACGAAACAGTTCTTGGAGCTCGTCCCGTCGAAAAAGGCACTTTCTGCTGGCGAGTCAGGCACTTCCCCACCTACCCAGTTGCTTGGGTCCGTCCAAAGGTTGGTTCGGCCAGCGCCGCTCCAGGTGCGTACTTGAGCATCGCACAAGACGTAGCTCGTCAACATCAAGATCACCAGTAAGGTCCTCATTGATCCTAGGGTTTTTGATCCATGATCGTACTCAGCGTGTGATCTATCTTCTCTAGCTGATTGATTGAAGATAACGCAAATTAATTAAGTACGCACATACCTTTTTCATTGAATCATCTGGAGCGGCACCGCCTAGCTCTGGCGTAGGCTGCTTAGATCAATGAAGCACGAAACGCGAAATCCTGTACAGAAGGTCTATGCTATTCAGCGCTTGACAGCGGATGATTTGTCCAACATGCCAAAATAGAAGAGCAACCAGGACAACCAGGCGAATTTGTATGGTTTAACCCATCAGTTTAGTGTAATAGACCAGACTTTAGGAAGATATTAAGCCTGATTCTAGTAATTTCGCGCTCAAGGCCCAGAAATCAGCTATTCACGCGGTTACATGCAGAAAAAGCATTCATCGTTACTAGCAGTAATCTTTTACTTCATATTCATAAGCCTGACGCTGTTCACAATCGGTGCCAGCTACTGGATTTGGCTCGAGACCAAGGATGACAGAGTAGTCGATTTGCAAAACAACATTTCTCTGCTCAAAGGCTATTACGAACTCACCTTCGAGCAGCGCGAAACTGGGCTCCTCAGTGTAGGTCGAGGCTTACAGACGATCACCGGCGAAAATAAGTACGAGAGGCAGAGAGCCTACATGCATGAAGCGCTCAAAACCTACGACGAATTCTTTGCTTTTGGGTTTGCCGACACATTAGGCAATATCCCGGTTTTTAGCACCCAAAGCAACTCAGAGGAGGTGCCCAATTTGATGGAAAACCCCTATACTAAGCGGTCATTTATAAAAGCAAAGAAGTCCTTCGGACTGGCGGTCGGAGAGGTGTACCACTACCGCCCGCTTGCTGACTGGATCCTTCCTATCCGGGTCCCCATTCATGATTCGCTAGGTGTGCTTGTTGGACTCAACACCTCTGCCATCCCGTATGAGTCACTGATTCGCGAGTTAAAGGATTTCCAACTGAACCCCCGATATCACATCCACCTCATTCATGGTGATTTTGGATCGACGCAGCTGTATCATCCACTGGAGGAAGATATGTACGACAGTGTCTTGCACCAGGCCGCAAACATCTATGAAGATCGAATCACCACCGCACAAAACGGAGGAATGGCTCAATTTACGGGAACGAACAGACTCACTGGCAAACGCTGTATTGGTGTACAAACCTCTTTGTCTTCTTTGAATCATGAACTGATCGTCAGTGTGGACTATGGCATCCTGCTGGACGAGTTCTGGAGTGATTTCCGATTCATCCTAATGTCTTTTTTAGTGT
Source organism: Bacteroidota bacterium (assembly GCA_039191945.1). Classification (GTDB taxonomy): domain Bacteria; phylum Bacteroidota; class Bacteroidia; order Cytophagales; family Cyclobacteriaceae; genus JAWPMT01. Next base: position 2,363 of record JBCCXG010000668.1, on the reverse strand, counting down.
TACTGGGATTTCTAGGCCTCGCCTTCCGGTCATCCGTCAAAAAGGAGGACACTTATGTTAGCCAAATACAAGCAGAGCGGGACTATTCCAATAAGGTCATTGACGTGACGCCCTCACTGATCGTGGGCATCAACCAGTTGGGGCAGTGCACCTTCCTCAATGTCGCCGCGGAGAAGCTCACTGGATATGATAGATCCGAGATCATAGGTAAGAAATGGTTCACCCAGCTGGCTCCCCACCTTTCGGACCAGGACATCTCCATTGCCAAGACCAGAATCAGGTCCAGTCCCGGTGCTTTTATCGAAATGGAACTGACAACTAAGAATCAAGACCGTCGCACGGTGGCCTGGCGCTCAGTTACACACTACAGCAAGGGGGACGATCTCATCGAATATGTTTGGTTTGGCAATGACGTCTCAGAGCAGAAGGAATTTGAAAAGAAACTAAGACACAGAGATGCCAATCTGAAAGCACTCTTCGAAAGCACCAACAGCATCATTGGACTATTCGATAAAAACAAACGATTGGTCGAGTTCAATCATTCCTTTGCGCTGTATGCGAAGGCGACGGATGAAATTGATCTCTACGAGGGCATGGATGTCTTCGGATCGATGAAAAATCAGGAGGTGGCCAATATTTTTAGCGGCTTTCACGATAGGGCACTGGCCGGGGAAAAATTCAAAGAAACGTTGGAGTATCCATCTGGCGACGGCGGGTCCATTTACTTCTTATTCAATTATAATCCCATTTATGCCGACGGTGAGATTGTCGGTTCTTCCATGTTTGTCGAAGACATAACGGAGCTAAGGAAGTCCCAACAGGAGTTGGAAAAATACACCCGCAACCTGGAAGGGCTAGTGGGTGAAAGGACCCAGAAGCTTGAGGAAGCCAATGATCAACTGAAGGTGACGAACAATGCGCTGGAAAGGACCATCCAAAATCTCAAACAAGCCCAGAACCAACTGATCCAATCAGAAAAAATGGCCTCTCTTGGGGTGCTATCGGCCGGTATCGGCCATGAAATCAATAACCCACTGAACTTCATCAAAAACGGTATTCATGCCCTCAAAAAGGAGATCAAAGATGCGAACGAAGACGGCCACAACTTGAAAGCATATTTTGAAATCGTCGAAGAGGGAGTCAACCGAGCCTCAAACATTGTAAAGAGTCTCAGTCACTTCAGCCACCAAGGCTCCACCCAGATGGAAATCTGCGATGTGAATGATATCCTGGATAACTGCCTCACTATTCTCAGTAGTAAGCTGAAGCATACGGTGGAAGTGACCAGGGACTACACCAAAAATGCAGCAACCCTCAAAGGCAACGAAGGTAAGCTGCATCAGGCCTTTTTGAACTTACTAGCCAACGCCCAGCAAGCGATTGAGGTGGAGGGAACAATCATTATCACCACCTTAGCTGCAGAGAAATTGGTGTCCGTAAGCATCAAAGATTCCGGCGTTGGGATCACTGAAGAGAACTTAAATAAGATTGGCGACCCGTTCTTTACGACAAAACCCCCGGGCACCGGGACTGGTTTGGGTTTATCCATAACTTATTCTATTATTGAAGAGCATAAAGGGCTGATTGAAGTGAACTCTGAAGTCAATGAAGGGACAGAGTTCGTCGTCACCCTGCCGCGCAACCTGTAGAATATGGATAAGAAAGATGTCAACATCCTATATGTGGACGATGAGGAGGCCAACCTTTTCTTATTCCATGTAAATTTCAAAGATAAATACACGGTTTACACCGCCACCTCAGGCTTGGAAGGCCTACAAAAATTAGACGCCCATCACGACCAGATTGTCGTAGTCATCAGTGACATGCGCATGCCCAAGATGAACGGCGTGGAATTCGTAAAGCAAGCCAAGCAGAAGTACGAAAACATCATCTATTTTATCCTGACCGGTTTCGATTACAACGATGAGATCGATGAAGCCCTGAAGGGAGAAACCATCCAGCGGTTCTTCACTAAGCCTTTCGAAATGGATGAGATAGAAAAGGCCATCGATGAGGCAGTAGCCGGATTGGGCTGACTGCCATCATCAACCAGCCCTATCATAGCAAACCCCAGCACTCAGAATTATTAGTTGGAGACTTGCGAGAAGATGAGAAGCGTGTACTGATAAAGATGCTTCAGAAACTTGGGAACTTTCATAGCGATCTCTATCGGTCTGGAGGGAAAGAGAAAGCGATTTCGATCTATAAGCCTTGAAGTGCAATAGATCATTGTACTCGCTTATCTCAAGGAAAGAAAAGTACCCAGGGCCGGAGTCGAACCGGCACGGTATTGCTACCATTGGTGTTTGAGACCAACGCGTCTACCAATTCCGCCACCTGGGCATTCTTTACGGCTTCAGTGT
>JBCCXG010000667.1:0-3890 GCA_039191945.1 Bacteroidota bacterium | reverse complement strand
GTTGATTCATGGATCTGACCCTTGGCAGACCGGTAGCGGCATGGAGGGTCACTGCAAATCCACCACCCGCGGAATCCAATCGATGAGGCGCCGCCAGAAAATCCTGGTCTTGTTTCATAGCAAAGTCTAACATCTGGCGAGCCATCTTTGGATCCACGACGGATGCAGCAACTTCTAGACACCTCGCCAACTCCAAGTTGCTCATCAGCCAGACGACCTGATTGTGGTCACCTTTTGGGGATCGACCGGCAATCAAGAGGCCCGATGGCGACTGAGACATGTTGTCTCGCATTCGGTGAAAAAGGGTCTCAATAAACAAACGAAGCTCCTCCCTACGTGGGCGATCGGTATTTTCAGGCCGCGCATAGGAGTAGGACCAACGCTCCATCAACTGGCCCGCATACCTTGGAAAATCATACCCGCCGAAGGTCTCATGTTGGGTATATCGGGCGTGCCGACTAAAGTCACCGGTGGTCTTATCATGGATTTGATGGTCCCACTCAGCCAGCGTGAAGCGCCATACGGTCTCCGGAGCAGCATCATAGGCTTTGTCCCAGTAGGGCCATACCTCAGCTTCGTGGTAATCGGTGTTCGGCTGAAAACCGCAGTCCTCTGTGAGAAAATCCCAAAACAGATGCTCCCCCCAGCAGAAAAGGTCAGTCACTTCGCCTTGGCAGGCATTAAAGAAAAAGTAAATGGCCTCATCCGCTGCGGATGCGTACTTTGCCTCTCCCGTCGATTCGGTCAGATCGTAGAGCAACCGGAAAAGTGACTTGTCGTAAATCATATTGGCACCTGTTACGGCCCGGTCAGACGTCCTTACCCCTTTCACGACAATTGTATCGATCGACGTATTCAACCGTAGAGTCGTACGATCCATGGCGGAAGCAAAAAGTGGTGACGCCGTACCATAGACATCACGACTGTGCTCGATCATCGCATCAGCATAGTTGGTCACATAAGCCAGCAAGTGTGCGTGCCTTGAGGCCTCTGTCCGCTCGTCGCAACCCCAGGAAAGGATCAAGAAGATCAAAAAAAGACGGTCGATAACGCACTTCATCATGGGCAATCAAATGGCGCGAGTAGCTCTTCTGTAAGGTATTCATTCCTGCCAATAGCGCCGCAAGAATCTACCACTGCTCCCACCTTGAAAAAGTGGTAGTTACCGAAACTGTTTTCGGTAACTATGGAAAATGTTTTCGGTAGTTATTGCAAAGAGTTTCGGTAGTTACAACAATGTAACGCGGTAGTTGTAGCAAGAAAATGTGGTAGTTATAGGCCCACATTCGAGTAGCCACTATCCAGTCGGTAGAGTACCGTCCTAAAAATAGGTTGACAGGTTCGGCGGACCGAGGTTATACGCTTAATCCTGTCTGATCTTGACAGGAGATTTTACCAATCCTAATTGTACTTTACAAGGATGAATCTTGATCCTGAATAAAGTAGACAGGCTAGGATAATAAGTCCTGCTTTTGATTTACAATGATGGTAGTGCTGGGCAAGATTCGTAGCAAATGTGCAAGTGCATGAACCACCCAGAAACTCATCAGGTATTTTTTTTCTTACCAGGGCTGTAACCTTCATGATTTTACGGAGTACTCTCGACCATATGCAACCCTTGCAAATAGGCAGGGTCTTTTGCATGAAGCGGTCAACTCACATACCCAATGGTCAAAAACTTTCTCCTAGCCACGCTGCGCAATCTGCGTAAGAACACGGTCTATTCCCTCATTAACATTTGCGGACTCGCCATCGGTATCGCCTGCAGTATCCTCATCCTCCTCTGGGTACATGACGAGGTGTCGTATGATACGTTCGTCCCAAAAAGCGAAAGGCTCTACCAGGTATGGGTCAACTCCGAGTACAACAACACCATCAACTCCTGGAGGTCCGTACCACTACCCACCTATGAAGCCCTCAAAAACTCGCACAGTGCCATCACTAACACAACTGTGGCGGGATGGGGAGGTGAACGTCTGCTGACCGTAGGAGACACCCGGCTGACCCCAAGAGGCTACTACGTCGGAGAGGAGTTTCTCGATATGTTTGAGTATCAGGCGCTGCAGGGCAATGCGGACATTGCGCTGGATGATCCATCGTCTATCGTGATCACAGAAAGCCTGGCTCAGAAGCTTTTTGGCGATCAAGAAGCCATGGGGCAGATCATCAAGGTGTCGGACGAAAGCAACCTGCAAGTCACCTGTGTACTCGAGGACCTACCCGGAAATTCGTCCTTTGAATTCGAATACCTTATCCCCTGGAAGCAACGGGAAAAGGTGAACGAATGGGTCGTTGAAAATAAGGACAATTGGGGCAATTACTCCTTCCAGGTTTTCGTAGAGCTCGATCAGCAGCAAAAGGAACTCGAGGTGGAAAAGGCCATTTTCCCGCTATTGAAGGACAATGGAGAAGATGACTTCCCCGTTCACCTCTGGTTGCATCCCATGGAAAGATGGCGACTGCATTCCGAGTTTGAGGAAGGTAAGGAAGCCGGAGGCCGCATTGAATACGTGCAGCTGTTCACCATCATCGCCATCATCATCTTGGCCATTGCCTGCATCAACTTCATGAACCTAGCAACCGCCCGATCCGAAAAACGCGCACGTGAAGTAGGTATCAGGAAAAGCCTGGGCTCCACACGCCTGGCCTTAGTGTCGCAATTCATTGGCGAATCAGTTTTCATTTCCTTTGTTGCCTTTGCACTAGCCCTGATACTGTCCGAGATCGCTCTGCCCTTCTACAATGATCTCGTGGATAAAGAACTCTCCATCAACTACCTCTCGACCATCTTTTGGGTATTCACTACGTGCATCCTTTTGGGCACCGGGGTGGTTTCCGGGAGCTATCCAGCTGTCTATTTATCGGCTTTCGACCCAGTGCGTACGTTGAAAGGCACGATCAAAGTGGGCAAGGGTGCTTCTACGCCCAGGAAGGTACTGGTCATCCTGCAGTTTGCGGTCGCCATCCTTCTCATGGTCGGTACATTCATTATTTATCAGCAAATCAGCCTGGTCCAGGCGCGGGACCTGGGGTACGATCAGGAATACCTAATCAGTGTGGACCAGACCGAGCAAATCAGTGAGAAGTACAACGTGCTCAAAGAAAGTTTGCTCCAGTCGGGAGCAGTGGAGGCGGTGACCAAGGCCAATGGCATGATCACCAATATCAACTCCAACAACTTTCTGGGATGGCCCGGCAAACCCGAAGAACTCAAGGTAATTTTCACAACGGTCGTCACCGAATATGACTACGCCCAGACCATGGGGATCGATCTCCTCATGGGCCGGGATTTTTCTAAGGAATTTGCGTCTGATTCTACCGGGATCATCGTTAACAAAGCCGCGCTAGATCTCATGGAGCTACAAGAGCCCATCATCGGGACAAACCTTGACCTCTGGGGAGAAAAATACAATCTGATTGGAGTAGTAGACAACGTACTCATGGGTTCTCCCTACCGTGAGATCAAGCCACTTTTTATGGTAATGGGCGACTGGGGAGGTTCGCTGACCCTTCGATTGAAGAAAGGGACGCCATTGAAAGAATCGCTGGCAACTGTCGAATCCATCTTCAATGAATACAATTCGGCCTACCCGTTTGATTATGTATTCGTTGACCAGGCCTTTCAGCGAAAATTCATTGAAATCGAACTCACCAAAAAGCTCGCCCTGCTCTTTTCGATGCTTGCTATTTTCATCACCGGACTCGGCCTCTTTGGGCTGGCTTCCTTCATGGCCGAACAACGCACGAAAGAAATCGGCATCCGCAAAGTACTTGGTGCTTCGATCTCCAGTCTGATTTCGTTGATTTCCAGGGATTTTAGCAAGCTGGTATTAATCTCTTTTCTGATTGTCACTCCCCTATCTTGGTGGCTCCTCGACCTATACCTCGAG
>JBCCXG010000666.1:0-3895 GCA_039191945.1 Bacteroidota bacterium | reverse complement strand
GTTCTCTCTTAACGTATTGATTACCAAACCCCTGCGATCTTCAGGCACACCCATTCTCAAAGCAAGAATATTCCCTCCATAATTACCGTAGGACCCTACCTCCTCATCGTAAAAGACCGAGTGAAATGCTGCTGCCGTTTCGTTAGCGATCAGACGTAACCGTGCGCTTTCCTCCTCTTCATCTAAAATGTCCGCGACCCGAGCCGTGATTTCCGCGCATCGCCAGAAGTAGAAAGTATGTACGAGCTCGTTGGGAGGTAACTCTACTGGTGCCACCCATTCGCCTAAGTTGAACCAACGTAAGACCTCCCCATTACCATTTCGACGCTGGGAGTGAATCACACCATCCGACCGGCGCCAGGTTTCCAGGTACTGTACGTAACCTTTCATGGCTTCGAAGTTGTCTTCGAGCATATCGATGGACCCGTAGTGCTGGTAAAATTCCCAGGGCATAATACAAATGGCAGCTCCCCAAGCGACTCCTCCGCCACAGCCGGGTTGCCAGGGCGCTCCGTTGGGGACGTAACCCGTTGAGGGAAGCTGTGCGTCGTTCATGTCCTGAATCCATTTCTGGTAAAAGTTTCGGGCATCAGAGTTGTGGATTACGGTAGCGCAGGCCACCTGACCGTCACCGGTGTAGCCCGACCGCTCGCGGTGTGGACAATCAGAAGCGATACCGCCATGCATATTGTCTTCCTGACTACGCCGCCAGATCTTGTTGATATCATTCAGCAGTGGATTGGAAGTCTCAAACGTTGCGGTAGTCTCGATGTAGGTATTGACGGCTTCTGCTTGGATTTGATCAGGGCGCAATTCCCCCGGCCAATTCGTGACTTCCACCCCGCTGAAGACAAACCAGTTGAACCGAGGGGCATAATTGGCTGGCCCCTCTCCACGACAGATGTATTTGTTGTCGCCAGAGTATAAGTTGCTGTTGAAACTCAGATCAATTTCGTGCCCTTCGGGTCCATCGACACCCTCGAGTCGTACCCAACCTGAGATCTCCTCCCCAAAATCCACGAAGTAATTGCCGTTGTCTAAAGTAGTTATTGATTTTGGCTGAAGGATTTTTGTGATTCGATCGGGATATGCCGTATGTGCAACCAATTCACCTTCTGGTGCTTTCTTCAATCCTGCCATCTTCCAAGTCGCATCATCAAAGGCCGGAGTGCTCCAGCCATCGTTTTCCAACCTCGCGTCGTACGTCTCTCCGTAGTACACCATGTCCATCACTATGGGTCCCGTGGACGCCTTCCAAGTCTCATCACTCACGATGACCTGCTCCGAGCCGTCCTCGTAGGTCACGTGAAGTTGTGCTAGGAACCTCGGAGTACCGTATCCGTCGGCCCAGAACTTGGCCGGGTTGTAGAACCCATTGCCCAGAATAGCACCAAGTGTATTTTCCCCCTCTCGCAGGTAGGGCTTCAAGTCATAAGCCGGGTACATGACTTTGTACCGGCGAAATTCATCTGCGAGATTGATGTAATAGCTCGGTAAGTTGGGGCGCTTTCCGTAGTTCGTCTGGTTGGGAACCAGTAGATCCTCACTTACTTTTTCACCATTGACCTGAATTTCAAAATAGCCTAAGCCGGTGACAAAGATCACCGCACTAGCTACTGACTTCTCAAGCTCAATCGTCTTTCGTAGGTAAGGCGCTGGAGGCCCGAAGTTGTCTGGGCGCTCATTCGGATAACCCGTCGGGCGCGGGATCGGTTCTTCGCCCTGCCAGGGTGCTCCTATCCATTGTGCTTGCCAATCGGAAGGATCCAAAAGGCCCATTCTCCAAAATGCGGGCTGACTCCAATCTGAAACATTGTCATCTTGATCCCATACTCGGACCTGCCACCAGCATTCTTGTCGGCTATTTAGCGAAGCACCCTGATACGCTACTCGGGTAGAGTTGTTAGAAGTCACCTTATCACTATCCCATAGGTCTGGGCTCCCCAGGGTAGCTCGATCACTTGCGACTCGAACCTGGTAGGCACTTTGGGAGAGGCCCCGCTGACCGGCTGCTATCGATGCATTGATCCAGCTCAGTCTGGGTGAAGGGATATCTACCACAGCAGGATTGGGGAGGTACTCGCACCTCAAGTCTCGTGGAGCGATGCTACCCCCATCCGATTGTGGTCCACAAGAAATGATTGTCGCACAAAGTAGGACAAGGAATGGCGTGATGCGTGGTATCAACAAATGGTGAAACATACTGCTTGAAAAAATGAATGCGAAAAGAAGCACGTTGGCTATGGGTAGAAATATAAGGAAATGTTGCCGGTGATCTATCCAGTGGCTTAGGGGTCCATCCCTTTGGAATGTTATCTCTATTGTTGACTCGAGGGCGCTCGAGATCTGGTTCTGGTTCCAGGATCCTCGTTGGGTGTCGCGAGTTGAAGATGGTATTTTGCTGGCAGGGTTGTCCAAGAGCCCATCCCACTGGATTTTTTGCGTGGACGGTCCAAATGATGTAGCGCTTTTACCACATATCAGGACAAGTCGCGTACCATGCCAAGTGCGTTTCAATGGATACTAAGGTTTTGGCTGGTTATATTCGCATCCTGCATGAGCCTTATCGACATGAAGAAACAGGATAGGAAATCCGATGCTATGTACTTAAACACATGAAGAAATTAGCGCTCGTACATACAATTCCATGGTTTGATCGCACGATTACGAAACCACTGGTCGAGCCTTGGCTGGCGAAGCATCCCGAATTAGAGGTCGTCAATATCATGGATGACTCACTCCTTACCGAATCTCAACCGCACGGAGGACCGACCAAAGCGGTGATCAAAAGACTCATCTATTATTTTCAAGCCGCTGAGGCCACCGGTGCCGACGTGATCATGAGCACCTGCTCCAGCATGGGTATCGGGACACGAATCGGTCGAGAGTTCGTCAATATACCCTTGTTTAACATCGATGAGCCGATGGCCAAAGAGGCCATGAGTTTGGGGCGTGTGTTCGGAGTAGTTGCTACGGTGCCGACCAGCCTACCGGCAACAGTTTCCTTATTGAAGAGAGAAGCGCTGGATGCGGAAAAGTCAGTCGAGATAAAAGAACTTCACTGCCAGGGTGCTTTTGATGCGCTCGGGCGCGGTGACAAAGCAACGCACGATCTCTTGGTACGGGAGGCGCTCCAACAACTTGAAAATGAGGTGGATGTACTTATCCTCGGGCAAGTGAGCCTTTCCCAGGTGCATTTTGAAGGTCGAGTCCCACTCCTCCAGGTGGGAGCCTCAGGGTTTGCTCACGCAGAAAAACTCCTTAATCTCCAAGAACTGGCTTCTGATCGTAGTTGAACTCTGGATGTCTTGAGAGCTCGGCCTTTAGCGCCTCGTAGTCACTCAAGGATGCCCCGGACAATCGAGATATGTCCAATGGCGAAACCTCCAATGGATCATTTTTTATATCATAAAAGGTACTATCCCGATATAACTTATAGCGCACGGTACGAGCAAACTGGTTTCGAAACTGATTAACAAAATTGCCCCATTGTGGATCATAGTGCACAAAGGCTGTCTGACGGGGTTCGTAGTCTCCTCCAGTCAGCAGCGGGTAGAAACTCCTACCATCCGAGGGAGCATCGGCACCTACAACATCTACCAAAGTCGGGTAGAAATCACTGAATTCGATCAGACCTGCATGCACAATGCCCCGCTGACCCGCACCGGGCCAGTGTGCAATTAACGGCACTCGGGTCCCGGCATCAATCGTTTTCCCCTTGCCTCCAGCGATCGGCCCATTGACCGTGTGGGACACGATTGGGCGATCCGTACCATTGTCGCCAGTGAACAAGATCAACGTATTGTCCAAGAGCCGATGCTCCGAGAGTTTATCGACAATACTGCCCACAATCTTGTCTGTGTAAGCCACCATTTCCTTGAAGTAGGCCGTGTCC
>JBCCXG010000665.1:0-3895 GCA_039191945.1 Bacteroidota bacterium | reverse complement strand
TTTCCTCGTATCGGGCAATATCCACGTTGGCATAACTCCCATCGGCAATGGAGAAAATAGCCGACGTAATCGACATGTAATTGAGCTTCCGGATGAACTGCTTCTCGGGATCGTTGTAATGTCCACCAGATTCGATCAAGATAGCGCTCGTTCCCCACTTGGTGATGTTGTCCCCAAAGGCTCGAGGCTCAAAGGAATCATTGTAGCGGCCGACCTGACCAGGCACATACCGCTGCAATATGTCATTCATCAAGACGATTACTTTCATCGCATTGCCCCTCACGTCGTTTACCTCCTTTTCGTAGTTGTAAGCAGGTGCCAAATAAGAAATCGTAGCAGGCTTCTCGGTGCGCTCCGCATTGTAGTATCGGCTTTGATCATGGAGATTGAAGCCAAACTCCGCATCGAGGCTGTCTCTTACATATTTCAATATTTGTCCCTCTGGAGTTTGCAGCCGTTGGGCATCCCGATTGATATCGACACCCAGCACATTACGCCGCATGAAACGTTCCGCGCCGTCGGGATTGAGCATCGGCAGGAAGTGAATGGTCGCATTCCTCAGTAGTTCGCGTTTCTCCTTCTTGTACAATTTCGGATCCGCCAGCATGTTGAGCAGGTCAAACCCGGCCATAGTGGCGGTAGGTTCATTGCCGTGCATTTGTGACCAGAGGAATACATCCGTATCCCCCTCCCCTACGGAAATCAAGTAAATGGATCGTCCCTCAATCGATTGCCCCACTTGCCGCACGGTAAAATCCTTGTTGGCTTCGAACCGCTCTATTAAAGGCAGCAATTGCGCGTGCTTGATACGTTGTATGTTCAAGGTTGGCTCTCTGACCTTTTCGAAGTCAGCAAATAACTGATCAGCGAAGTCCTGGGCCATCGAGAGTTGGCCAACGAATAAGAGTGATAGGAGCAGTATTCTCATGGTATTAGATCTTCTCTTGTTGAGTGGGTTCCGGGGGGAGCGGTAGCAAGCCTAGGTCATTGGTAGCGTCTCTGATGCGCTGCATGAAGGCATCACCGGGATCAGATTTTTTTGTTCGGTAGCCCTTATCTACTTCTCTCCAAAGCGCATGACCTTCGAATCGGGTGTATTCCGAATGCCCAATGACGTATTGAATGTCATACTTCTTTTTCAGGTACTTCACCAGCCAGATGTTGGACTGGAGCTGCTCGTCGGTCAAGGGCACCTCTTCCGTGCCTCCCACATTTTCAATCCCAATGGCGCAATGATTCAAGCCGATGACATGCCGCGCCATGTAAGTCTCAGGCATCAATCGGTAAATGGTACCATCCTGATCGACCACAAACTGCGAGGAGACATTGAGCGCGCTGGCACCCGCAATCTTCGCTCGCCAGTTGGGGAGCTTGGCATTGTTGAAAGCCACAAAGGTCTTTTCTAGCGTGGGTATGACCGTGTAGTGCACCACCACCATTTTGGGATCTATGGTCGGCGTGGTTTGCTCTATTTCGTAGCGATCGGACAGGTACTCCAGGGTAAGATGCACCCGCTCCTCATCAAAACGGATGGGCCTGTCCTGGATCACGTACTTGCTGCAGGATGTAAATGCAACGACGATGATCAATCCGCACAGCAGTTTTACGACGTTCATTATTGATCGATTGGTTTTTTAGGTCCCGAAACACGATTCGGACAAAGACCTTGGATTACTCACGAATATGTGACAAATATGTGAGGCACCGTACCTTACACCTCAACTTTGGCCTTCACAAATGCCACTTTCCTTTACTTTTAGCCTGGCGCCTGTAGAGGTTGGCCCCCAGATCTAACTGAAGAATTACTTATGAACGACGAAGCTTTGATTACCAATGATGCGGTAGTATTTGGTCTCTTGATGCTCATTCTGGCCCTTGTATTCCACACGGCCAGTATGGAAAGCGGATTTTGGAAGAAGTTCTACTCCTATGTACCGACTGTGTTGGTCTGCTATTTCCTACCCTCCATATTCACGGCATTTGGCGTCATTGATCCCGAAAAATCTCGGCTCTATTTTGTAGCCAGTCGTTATCTATTACCTGCCTGTTTGGTCTTACTTACGATAAGCGTCGACCTAAAAGAAATTCTAAAGTTGGGCCCAAAAGCGCTGATCATGTTTCTGACCGGTACACTTGGCATTATGCTGGGTGGGCCTTTGACCATCCTGCTGTTTTCCTGGCTCGCGCCGGAGGTCATCAATGCCCCACCGCCGAATGAAGTATGGAGAGGATTGACCACAGTTGCGGGGAGTTGGATCGGTGGCGGTGCCAATCAAGCCGCCATGAAAGAAGTCTTTGAGGTGAGCGATAGCATCTTCTCCAAGGTGGTGGCGGTAGACATCATCGTGGCCAATGTGTGGCTGGCGTTCCTCTTGGTTGGGGTAGGTAGAAACGAGGTGATTGATAAAAAACTAAAAGCCGACAACCGCGCGATCGAGGTGCTGAAGACCAAAATGATTGATTTTGAGGAAGGCATCAAGCGGATCCCCTCGGCGGCCGATCTCTTTCGGCTGTTAGGAGTTGGCTTTGTGTGTACGGCCTTTGGGCACTTGCTCGCTGATATCATTGCTCCATTTATTGGTGAAAACTATCCCGCCCTGAAAGACTACAGCCTGGATTCCAACTTCTTCTGGATTGTGGTCATTACAACCACCTTGGGCGTGGCCCTTTCATTTACCAAAGCGCGGAACCTAGAAGGAGCGGGAGCCTCCAAGATCGGAACGGTCTTCATCTTCATTCTTGTGGCGACCATTGGTATGCAAATGGACATCACGGCCATTTTTGATAATCCGGGGCTGTTTCTGGTGGGACTGGTCTGGATCTTCTTTCATGCGGGTTTGCTGCTGCTGGTGGCCAAACTCATCAAAGCCCCGTTCTTTTTTGTCGCCGTAGGCAGTCAGGCCAATGTCGGTGGAGCGGCCTCTGCGCCCGTCGTGGCGAGTTATTTCCATCCCTCTCTGGCTCCAGTCGGCGTGTTACTGGCAGTGCTGGGATATGCCGTGGGCACTTACGGTGCATTGCTGTGTGGTTACATGATGCAAGGCGTTAGTCCCTGATTCATTTACTTTGATCACTGATTGATACTGACCGACCATGAAGTACTTAAAAGTAACAACCCCCCTCGCTGTTTTGAGTTTGCTTTTGGCCTGTTCACCTGAGGGAAGCAGACCCGACACTGCTCCGCTGGCAAACCTGGAAGAAAAATTGAATGAGCTCAAAAAGGCGAAGGGGTTTGATGGCCGTGAGGAGATACTGGATTATCGATTAGATACGATCGCTGGCGATGAAGTGGTCTTTACCATCCATACCACGGACGAGGCACTGTCCAAAAAAGCGGTGGAACTAGCCAAAGCAGAAGGTTTCCCGAAGTCAGAAATACTCACTCTGCCCATTGATGCTCAATTGCTCGCTACCCCTTATGGCGTGGTTTCCCAGTCGGTAGCCAACATGCGCGTGGGGCAGGGACGGTCGACCGGTATGGCCACCCAAACTTTGATGGGCCAACAAATGGAGCTACTCGAAGTCGACGATGAGGGCTTCTGGCACCGGGTAAGGACGGCGCAGGGGTACATTGCCTGGATCCCTAAGCCCTCTTTTGAATACCTAACCCAAGACCAGGCGGACAGCCTAAGGGCATTGCCCAAAGTGATGGTCACAGCCACTACCACGTTTGCCTATGAGGTCGATAACACAAATCGGGTAGTCAAAGATCTAGTCATCGGTAATGTACTAACGTTAGTGACGGCGGGCTCGCCGTACACGGAAGTCATGATTCCCGGGGGCAGAAGCGCCCTGGTGAAGTCCTCAGAAGTCACCCCGCTGGAGCAATGGCAACAGCAGACCCAATTTGATCCCAAGCACCTGGTGGATTTTGCTTACAACTTCAACGGACAAC
>JBCCXG010000664.1:0-3898 GCA_039191945.1 Bacteroidota bacterium | reverse complement strand
TTTTTAATAAGCTCGCTAAGGCCGTAGTCGGCAAGTCCAAGGTCGACGACGATTTGTTGGACGAATTGGAAGAGGTTTTGATCACCTCGGATGTAGGAGTGGAGACGACGGTCAAAGTCATCGAGCGTATCGAGGACCGTGTAGCCAGAGATAAGTACCTCAACACGACGGAGCTCGGAATCATTTTGCGGGATGAGATCGCCGGCTTACTGTCCGAGAACAATACAGAAGACCTCTCAGACTTTGATGTTCCGGCCGTGCAAGGCCCCTACGTGATACTTGTCGTCGGAGTAAATGGCGTTGGGAAGACGACGACCATTGGCAAGCTAGCCAGCCAATTCAAAAACAATGGTAAGAAAGTCATCCTGGGAGCTGCAGACACGTTTCGGGCGGCGGCTGTTGACCAATTGATCATGTGGGGAGAACGAGTGGGCGTCGAGGTGGTTTCGAAAGGTATGAACACTGATCCTGCTTCTGTGGCATTCGAGACGGCCAAGCGCGGAGTGGACGAACAAGCCGATGTGGTGATCATTGATACGGCGGGGCGATTACATACCAAAGTGAACCTGATGAATGAGCTTTCAAAAATCAAAAAAGTCATTCAGAAATTTATGCCTGAGGCTCCACATGAGGTATTGCTGGTATTAGACGGAAGTACAGGACAGAATGCCTTCATTCAAGCTCAGGAATTCACGAAAGCGACCGAGGTCTCTGCCTTGGCTATCACTAAGTTGGATGGCACTGCTAAAGGGGGCGTGGTCATTGGCATCTCAGATCAATTCAAGATACCGGTCAAATACATCGGGGTCGGGGAAAAGGTCACAGACCTCCAGGTCTTCAATAAGTTGGAGTTCGTCGACTCCTTTTTCCAGGGAGCAGAGGATTAGCGCCTATTCCTCTACTGGTTGTCCACTCGGCTCCGGTTCTTCCTTCTCAACTTTTTTGCGAAACGGGCTGACTTTCTTGCCGACGTCTACCACGGCGTCTTTGACTTTTCCACCGGTACGTACGACGCCGTCCCACCCGCTCTTCAGGGTATCAACTCCGGCTTTCTGTGTTCCCTTGACTATGGAAGTAATGATGGCGCCAGAGGAAGATACTGCGATTTTTCTCAAAAGTGTTGAAGCTTCCTTGAGCGTACTCGTTTTGATTTCCTTTTTCGTAGTGAGCGTGAGCTGTGCGCAGTACTTTTTGGAAAGAATCCCAACGCGCAAAGAAAGGAAGGCGTTGGTTGTACCCTCCAAAAGAGAATCCAAAATAAGCGTGGCTGTAGGTCCTATAATGGGTACCGAACGCCCGCTCGCATTTTTGGCAATAGAAGTGATCACCGGCTCGAGGTGCTTGGCCAGATCCACATCCTCTATCTGCGTGGCCAGGAAAGAGGTGGCGCCGACATTGCCATACAGGTATGCCATCTCTCTGAGACTCGGCCGCTGATAGTAGATATGTGCGATCTTCCACACCATGCGCACCTGGGTGAGGAATACCGTTAGTGCGTCCAATTTCCCGTTTTGTGAGATGGCGGTGGTCAAAAACACAGTGCTGGCCGTGGACTTGATGACTCGGTCCGACTCTTCATCCAGAATTGCAATAGCGTTGGGCAGGTCCTCCAGCGTGGTCAGTATGACGCCTTTTTCTTTTAGAATGGCATTTTTCTGCATTCTCTTCAGGAGCACCAGCTTGTATTGATGGAGCTCTTCCTCCGTTTCTGGCCGCTTGAGCGGCTTGGGGAGCCGAAGCACCAGCACGAGCGGAGATAGGATCAGTCCTGCAAAAAGGATGATCAATAAGCCCAGTACGATCTGGCCAAACAACGGATTCAATCCCGAAGCCAAGAGGTAAATACCAGAGATCTGGTTAGCCAAAAAGATCAGGAAGGTAAAACCCAATAGTAGGGCGATCGGAAAAGCGAGCTTACGAATTGTTTCAATCATTGCTTCTGAAGTTTGCAGCATTAGATTTCACGGCTGCAAGCACTTCAGGTTTCAACTTAAAGCGTATCGTGGCAAAGTCCCGTTCCAAACGGACCTCTGTACACACCCCTTCATGGTAGGCATAAAAGTTGTCACCTTCTGGCGCCGAGTAGCGATACTCGTTGGGTCCAACTTTCTCAAAAGTGAAGAATGCGCCATAATAGGGCGAGTACACCATCTGCCCGTTGTAGGGTTCCTGGGTATAGATCTTGGCTACCGTGTAGGTAATGCGTTGGGCCTCTACAGGCGTGTGCTTATCATTGATGAGCAGGTGATAGCCATTGATCTGGCGTTTTATGGTAGCATGGCTTTCTTTGAAGCCGATCATTTGATTGTCCACTTGGCCATGCTCCAAAATCCCTTGGTCAAAGACTTCATGGTTGTGAAACCTAACCTTTAACGAGATCAGGAAGCGAAAATCCATACTACTTTCGATGTCGAACGTTTGCCGCTGGCCCTCGGTGAGGACCATTACGTCCATGTGGCCCACCATATCATCCTTTTTGTACGCATCGTAGCGTAGCCTTTGAGCGAATGTGCCTTGTATCAGACAAAAGGTGAAAAAGTAAAGAAGAAACCGGCAAGCCAAGGTAGTGTGTTATTTTTTTGACCTGGTGAGGGCAAAAATTGCTGTGCAAAATAAAAATATTCAGTTTAGTACGAAATACCTCCGACATCTGATTGAAAACGGTATTTTCATGCTGGTCAGGTCAGATCTATTTTAAAAGTATTGACAACAGAAAATCCTCAATGTAACCTTTATGAAGTCTAAGACCATCACCTTTGAGAACAGCGAAGGTCAACCGCTATCCGGAAGAATCGATTTTCCAGTGGCAGGGAAGCCGAAGGCATTTGCACTTTTTGCCCATTGCTTCACTTGTTCGAAAAACCTCACTGCTGTCAATATCATTAGCCAGGCGCTCACTCAGGAAGGACTGGCGGTGTTGAGGTTTGACTTCACGGGTCTGGGACAGAGCGGTGGAGATTTCGCTGACTCCAATTTCTCCAGCAACCTTAGCGACTTGCAGCTCGCCTATGATTTTTTGGCACGTGAGTATTCCGCTCCGCAGCTGATGATAGGTCATTCACTGGGTGGCGCGGCGGTCTTGCATATCAGTGGCCAGTTGGAGCGAGTGAAAGCCGTCGTCACGGTTGGGGCGCCATCCAACCCGATCCATGTCCGTCATCTCTTGGAGCAAGGAGAGGCAGAGATCGAGGAGCACGGTGAGGCTAAGGTGAATATTGGGGGCCGCCCTTTCAAGATAAAGAAGCAATTCCTCGATGACCTCGAGGAAAATGACACGCACCATCCGATTGAAAGTCTGGGTAAGTCCCTATTGATTATGCACTCCCCGCAAGATGCAATTGTTGGGATCGAAAATGCATCAGAAATCTATTTGAAAGCAAAACATCCAAAGAGCTTCATAACGTTGGACGGGGCCGATCACCTGATGATGAGGGCCGAAGATGCTCAATACGTCGGTACAGTAGCTGCTACCTGGGCCGTGCGGTACATCGAGCCAGACCACGAGGAGGAAGTAGCACCCGAAGGAGAAGTCTGGACCAGGTTGACGGACAATGGGTTCACCACCGAGATCACTGCTGGCTCCCACAAGCTGCTTGCGGATGAGCCTAAGAGCGTTGGTGGTAAGGAATTGGGCCCATCACCTTATGGATACCTGCTGGCTGCTTTGGGTGCTTGTACTGCGATGACGCTGCGGATCTATGCTGATTTCAAAAAGATCGATCTCCAGGAGGTAGAGGTTAAGCTTACCCATGACAAGGTACACATGATCGATGGGGAAAGCAGTGAACAATCGGGTGGGAAAATAGATCAAATCAAAAGGTTGATACGGGTCGAGGGTAACCTGACACCTGAGCAGCGACAGCGTTTGATTGAGATTGCCGATCGCTGTCCTGTCCAT
>JBCCXG010000663.1:0-3903 GCA_039191945.1 Bacteroidota bacterium | reverse complement strand
TGTAAATGCTATCATTTTGCTGCCGAATTGATTCCTGTGCCGTTACCTGGCCAAGGAAAGTCACAGAACAGCATAGGAGCGCTAGTAGCGTCTGTTTGCTCATCATGCCATGATCAGGGTCCGTGGGAGAATTCGAAGGTAAGGAATGAGACCCTGAAGCCAAAAGCTCTTTAACATATCAGTAAAAGCGTAGGTTATTCACCTAATATTGCAAGAAATATGGCTGTACTTCCTTATAAAGAACAACAAGGATCAAAGAAAGAGCAGGTCGCTCAGATGTTTGACAACATTAGCGGGAGATATGACTTCCTGAACCATTTCTTGAGTCTTGGCATAGACATCATCTGGCGAAAGCGAGCTATCAAAGAGATCAAGCCCCTAAAGCCGACTTTGGTGTTGGATGTGGCCACTGGAACTGGAGATTTTGCTATCGAGGCGCTGGCAGCCGGCCCTGAAAAAGTCATCGGTGTGGATATCTCCGAAGGCATGTTGGAGGTAGGTCGCAAGAAAATGGTGAAAAAGAAACTTGATGACCGAATAGAAATGGTATCCGGCGACTCCGAAGGTCTTCGATTCGAAGACAATAAGTTTGATGCGGTCATCGTTGCCTTTGGTGTGAGAAATTTTGAAAACCTGGAGCAAGGGTTGAAGGATATGTATCGTGTGTTGAGGCCAGGTGGTAAGGTCGTCGTGTTGGAGTTTTCCAAACCAAAGACGTTCCCTTTTAAGCAGCTTTACAACTTTTATTTCAAGTATATCTTGCCGTTTATAGGTAAGACAATTTCAAAAGACGACGCCGCTTACACCTACCTGCCGGACTCGGTAAAAGAATTTCCTGATGGTCAGAATTTCTTAAATATTCTCAGTAGAATTGGATTTCAAAGCACTCAATGTATACCCCAAACGTTCGGCATAAGCTCCATCTACACTGGCTCAAAATAGCTTTGCTGGGCGTTATTCTGGTGTCTGGGTGGTCTGCCACGGCCCAGAATCCCAATCGACGCACGGAGAATCTCATCAACTATGATCAAGAGCGTATACACTATGGGTTTGCTTTCGGTGGTCACTCCTCGAAATATGTCTTCAAGTACAGTGATGCGTTCGTCACTCCCTCTTTTGACACACTCCATAGTATCGTCAATCGATCACTTGGAGGGTTCAAAATAGGGTTTGTAGTTAACATCCGGTTGTTCCAATACCTCGATTTTCGAGTGCTACCCACCTTTGGACTGTATGAGAACGAACTGCTGTATCGGTTCACGAATAGCTCCAATCTTACCGTTTTTAAGGACGCCACCTTCCTGGAGATCCCTCTGGTCTTCAAGTACAAAAGCCAACGACGTCGCAATACCGGGATGTATCTGGTCTTGGGCGTAAATCCCTCTCTCGAGGCGGCGGCACGGGGCGACGAAGAAGCAGACATTGAGACCTTGGAGACAAAAAACTGGAATCTCGCCATTGAGAGTGGTATTGGTTTTGATATCTTCTTTCCGTTATTCAAATTCTCACCCGAACTCCGCTATTCATGGGGTATACGAAATATGTTGCAACCGGAGGTCAATCAATTCAATGCGCCCCTCGAGAAACTACTCTTTCACAATTTCACGTTTTTCATCACCTTTGAAGGCGGACCCAGTTACTTGAAAAGGAACAAACGCAGATGACCAAACCTACGGCACTGGTCACCGGTGCCACGAGCGGTATCGGTGAAGCAACCGCACGCATACTATCACCCACGCATCGTTTAATTATTTGTGGTCGAAGGGAGGATCGACTTTCCAAGCTAGCAACAGAATTGAGCCAGGCGACAGACGTTTTGACCCTGTCCTTCGACGTCAGGGATAAAGCCGCCGTGGACAGTGCGCTGGGTAAGCTACCCGATGAATGGGCCTCCATTGCCCTCCTCATCAATAATGCGGGTAATGCGCACGGCTTGGACCATATTCATGAAGCAAGTGTGGATGACTGGGATGCCATGATCGATATCAATGTCAAAGGGCTATTGTACGTGACGCAAGTGGTCCTTCCCGAAATGGTAAAATCCAATCACGGTCACGTCATTAATATCGGCTCGATCGCAGGTAAGGAGGTCTACGAACGGGGCAGCGTGTACTGCGCCTCCAAGTTTGCCGTCGACGCCTTGACGCAAGGGATGAGATTGGATCTCAATAGTCACGGCATTCGAGTGACATCGATCAATCCAGGTCTGGTGGAGACGGAATTTTCCATCGTACGATTTAAAGGCGATGAAGACCGGGCAAAATCAGTTTACGCGGGCTTCCAGCCCCTGACTGCAGAAGATATAGCAGACGCCATACGTTATGTCGCGTTGGCTCCACCACATGTGACCGTCACAGACATGACCATACTAGCCACAGCCCAAGCCTCGGCGACCAAGGTGAATAGAAGATCCTAATCTCATGAAACATGTTCTCATCATTGGTCTGGGGAGGTCCTCCACCTCTCTTTTGGGCTACCTGCACGACAGGGCTTCCACAGAGGACTGGACGATAAGTGTCTGTGAACAAAATGAGGAGCTCCTAGCCGAGCGAAAAAAGAGCTACCCCAACCTCCAGGCCATCGATCTTGACATCACCGATGACGAGTCCATGGGAGGAGTCCTGAGTGTCTTTGACCTAGTCATCTCCATGCTACCGGCCCATATGCACGTCACCGTGGCCCGGATATGCGCGGACCTCGGTATCCATATGCTTACGGCATCGTACGTAAGCGATGAGGTCCGTGAACTATCTGGCGCCTTTGAGGCAAAGGGGGCAATGCTTTTGATGGAGATGGGCCTGGATCCAGGGATCGATCACATGTCGGCCATGAAAGTGCTTGATCAGTTGAAGTCTTCTGGCCATGAGCTACTGGCCTTCGAGACATTCACCGGAGGGCTACTAGCCGATGATAGCGAAAAAGACAATCCCTGGCAGTACAAGTTTACCTGGAATCCGCGAAATGTTGTGATGGCCGGGACAGGCAGCGTCAAGTTCATCCAGGAGGGAAGATACAAGTACATTCCGTACCACCGCCTCTTTTCACGAACTGAAGTGATCCACATCCCTGGCCATGGATACTTCGAAGGCTACGCCAATCGTGACTCACTTAAGTACCTCGACCTGTACGAGCTTCGCGGTATTCGTACGCTCTATCGAGGGACCTTGCGGAGATTGGGTTTTTGTAAAGCTTGGAACGTCTTTGTCCAGTTGGGAGCTACCGATGACAGCTATCAGATGGAAAAGGTGGCCGATATGTCTCACCGACAGTTCATCAATTCCTTTTTGTCGTACAATCCACATGATTCCGTGGAGCTTAAGCTAGCCCACTACATGAACATAGGCCTGGAATCTGAGGAAATGTATCGCCTGAAGTGGTTGGGAGTTTTTGATGAGACGCCTATTGGCCTAGAAAGCGGCACCCCCGCCCAAGTCCTCGAACACATACTGAAGAAGAAATGGTCGCTCGACGCCAGTGATCGTGATATGATTGTGATGTGTCACAAGTTTGACTACCTGGATCATGGCGAGCCGAAGCAGATACAATCACATATGGTAGCGGAGGGTGAAGATCCTGTCAACACGGCAATGTCCAAGACCGTGGGCTTACCAATGGCCATTGCAGCAAAACTTATATTAAGGGGTGAGCTCGATCTCACTGGCGTGCAGATCCCTACCCGAAAAGAAATATACGAACCTGTCCTCAAAGAGCTCAGTGCACTAGGCTTTGAGTTTGCTGAGCGCGAGACCGTCTCCTAACGTGGGTCATAGGTAATAGGGGTCCATTAAGTCTTGAAACGCCTCAGTATACTGCCCCTCGCGATTGCGAATCACAATCTCTGATACTGAGGTTGGTGAATCGACCTTTCGAAAAGCTCCAACTCTGCGAAAGATCGCCTCTCCT
>JBCCXG010000662.1:0-3905 GCA_039191945.1 Bacteroidota bacterium | reverse complement strand
ATGAGTTGATCGCCCTTTTTCGTGATGGTGATCTTTACGGGAAAGTTAGGTCCGACGTACACACCCAAGTACTGATCCAACTCCTCTGACGTCACCTGGATGGCGTCGGTAAATACTGGTAGATCATAGTTTTTGCCAAAGTAGATACTCAGCATCCCTATCAAGATGTCATTCACAGGCGTCACGATCGCATTGCCAAGGTAGGTAACCGATACTTCCTCTTCTGGGGAAGTAGAAGGCCGTGGAGCGAAACCCATCAATACCGCCGGTATGGCCAAACGCTTTTTTGTCGTAAAATGGGACCTGAAACACCCCAAGGCCAAAACCATCGACCAACTTCCTCATCTCGATCAACGACTGATCAGAGATCAATTTACCTTCGAACAGGTACCTCAAAAACTGATTGATATCCGTAGGCGTCGAGATGACGGCACCAGCACCGAGTGGGACTGACATATGCGTTTCCGTGGACAACTCCCATTCGTCGGTCATCTCGTAGGAAAAAGCCTGATTGCCAGCGATCTTACCTCCCACCCCTGTCCGTTGCAATCCACAAGTATTGGCGATCGCCTTCACCAATTCTTGATAATCTTTACCCGTTGCTTTCTCCGAGATCAGCGTAAGCAACACGAAGCCGCTATTAGAGTAGTCTGCCTTGGTATCGGGTGGGAAAGCCGCTTCGTATTTGGTAATCTTTTTCAGGAGTTTCTCCTTAGAGATCTCTGAGGTCTCCCACTTATGATAGTCTTTGGCGCTGGTCATGCTGAAAACGCCGCTCCGGTGCCGAAGCAATTGCTCAATCGTGATGACTTCCGCATTCTTTACATCGGGGAAGTAGCTGTCGAGGGTAGTATCCAAAGTCAGGACTCCTTCTTCCACAAGTTGCAGGATAATGACCGAAGTAAACATCTTGGTGATGGAGCCTACGCGATACTGCGTCGCGTTGTTCGCTTCCGTCTTCCGATCGATATCCAGGTATCCAATCGTGCGCTGGTAGACTTCTTCCCCTTTGGCAAATACTGAGACGCTGCCCATTCCGCGGTTGGCCTGATCGATGCGATCAAATAGTTCATCCATTTTGGCCTCGTCGAACGACTGACCCGAGTTGGGTTGGCAGACGAGGAGGCTCAGGGAGAGCGCGAAAATTAATCTGGTCATTGGTCTTTGGATGGTTATAGTGGAAGATACGATATGTCCTGGTGATTTTGGATCGAAAACTGATATAGATTGTCGGGGATGGGAGACCCCGAGGTTTTGTCGTAATTTGGGGGTCCGCGTGGCAGTTGTCACTGCAAGCAACAACCCGAGTGATGAACAATTTAGCTGAGGAAGTCTATCATAAGTTGATAGACAAGGACTACTGCAGCCAATGGATGGGAGTGGAGCCGCTCCTTCTGGCCGAGGGGCACTGCAGAATCAAAATGACCGTACACCAACAGATGCTCAACGGCTTTGGTATCCTCCATGGAGGCATTGCGTATGCCTTTGCGGACAGTGCCTTTGCGTTTGCATCGAATTCTTACGGTCGACTATCCGTTTCAATGAATGGAGTGATGAATTTCGCGAAGTCGGCACGAGAGGGAGACGTTTTGGTGGCGGAGGCTAAAGCCATTAGTGTGACCAATAAGACCGCTACTTTTGATGTATCGATCATTGAGCAAGATTCGTCCGAGCTGTACTACACATTTCGTGGAATTGTTTATCGCACGAGTCAAGAGGTTTTGGATCAATAACGTCGCTAAAGCGTGAAAGAAGCATTTATCATAGACGGAGTTAGGACGCCCATTGGGAACTTTACAGGGGCCCTTTCTGCCGTGAGGGCAGATGATCTTGGGGCATTGGTTATCAGTGAGCTCACCAAGAGACATCCATCGATACCCTTGGAGGCTTACGATGATGTAATTCTTGGTTGTGCGAATCAAGCGGGAGAGGACAACCGAAATGTCGCCCGTATGAGCCTGTTGCTGGCAGGGCTACCTTGGTCGGTCCCTGGGGAGACAGTCAATAGGCTTTGTTCTTCGGGCCTGTCAGCAGTGATACAGGCGAATCGAGCGATAAAAACAGGCGACGGTCATCTTTTCATCGCAGGCGGCGTAGAGCACATGACTAGAGGGCCCTGGGTGATTTCTAAGACTTCAAAGCCCTTCGGACGGGACGCACAGATGTACGATAGCAGCTTTGGCTGGCGGTTTGTGAACAACAAGATGAAGGATCTGTACGGTACAGATGCTATGGGAGAGACGGCGGAAAACCTGGTCGACCTTTATGGTATTGAAAGGGAGGATCAGGACCAATTTGCCTTTTGGTCACAGATGAAAGCCTCAGCCGCACAAACGAGCGGGCGGTTGGCTCGGGAAATCGTACCGGTAACGATTCCCCAACGCAAGGGAGATGCTATCGTTGTAGATCAAGATGAGTTCATCAAACCCAAGACAACACTCGATATTTTGGAGAAGCTCAGGCCGGCCTTTCGCAAAGCGGGAGGCACGGTCACTGCAGGGAATGCTTCCGGGCTGAATGATGCAGCCGCAGCTACGCTAATTGCGTCGGAGGATATGCTCGTAACACATAGTTTGCGGCCGCTGGCCAGAATTGTCAGTTCGGCCGTCGTCGGCGTTGAGCCTCGAATCATGGGCATAGGACCGGTCGAGGCTTCGAACAAAGCGCTGCGAAAAGCGGGATTGAGCATGGATCAAGTGGATATCATCGAGATCAATGAGGCCTTTGCCGCGCAGGTGTTGGCTTGTACCCGGCAGTGGGGCCTGGCTGATGATGATCCAAGGATTAATCCCAATGGGGGCGCCATTGCTATCGGCCATCCTTTGGGAGTCACTGGCGCGAGACTTGCGCTGAGCGCCGCCTTGGAATTGAATCTGACCAGCAAGCAATATGCGCTGGTGACCATGTGCGTCGGCGTAGGACAAGGGTATGCTGCAGTACTGGAGCGGGCGTGATACTTCCACGGAGAAAGAGGAAATATAGGCTATGAAAAGACTTGAAAATTTTGCTACTGGACAATGGGTCGCTCCGGAAGGGGACGGCATTCCGCAATACAACGCGGTCACCGGAGAGCTCATTTCCATCTGCGGGACGGGCGGTCCGTCGTTTGCTGATATGGTCGACTTCGGCCGGACGGTTGGCAACCCGAACTTGAGGAACATGACCTTCCAGGAGCGAGGCATGATGCTGAAGAAGCTGGCCATGTTCCTGCACAAAAAAAGGCTTGATTATTATCCGGTCAGCTACCAAACCGGAGCCACCAAAGCGGATAGTTGGATCGATATTGACGGGGGCATTGGGACGCTCTTTGCCTACGCAAGTCTCCGCAAGCAATTCCCCAACACCCCCTATCATGTCGACGGTGAGCTGGCTAACCTCTCGAGAGAGGGGACGTTTGTCGGACACCATATCATGGTTCCTAAGCGCGGAGTGGCCGTCCATATCAACGCTTTCAATTTTCCCATCTGGGGGATGCTGGAAAAGTGCGCCGTCAACTGGTTGGCAGGAATGCCAGCGATCGTAAAAGCGGCAGAACCTACCTCGTACCTAACACAGGCGATGGTCAAGGACATCATCGCATCCAAGATCCTGCCAGAAGGAGCATTACAGCTCGTTTGTGGCTCCGGAGAAGGTATCTTGGAGCCGCTTTCCGAGCAGGATGTGGTCACCTTCACTGGCTCAGCTTCCACCGGGCGGTTGCTCAAGTCACAAAAAGTAATCCTTGACCATGCGATCCCCTTCAACATGGAGGCTGATAGCCTCAACGCTGCTGTCTTGGCTGAGGACGCGGTGCCGGGTACACCCGAGTTTGATTTGTTTGTAAAGGAGGTGAGGAAAGAGATCACCGTGAAGTGTGGTCAGAAGTGCACCGCCATTCGCAGGATCATTGTTCCAGACAAGTTCAT
>JBCCXG010000661.1:0-3908 GCA_039191945.1 Bacteroidota bacterium | reverse complement strand
GAACGAGCCAAGACAGTAGTCGGCGTTGTGAAAAACTTCCGCTGGCATTCATTGCATGAGAATCATACCGGCTACGTGATCGAGCTGTATGAGGGTCGACTGACGGAGAATATTTCGATCAGAATCAATACGAGCGATCTGCCCGCAGCGATTGCGCACATCGAGGAGCGATTTCAAGATTTCTTCCCGGGCAATCCCTTTGTTTACAGCTTCGCTAATGAGTCCTTTGATCGGCAATACAAAGTGGAGCAGCAGTTCGGGCAATTGTTCCTGTCCTTTTCGATCCTTGCGAGCTTGATCGCATGCGTTGGTTTGTTTGCACTGGTTTCTTATTCGGCAAGTTTCCGGGTCAAAGAGATTGGCATCAGGAAGGTACTCGGCGCCAGTGTACGCGACCTGATGGTGCTACTCTCAAACGAATACCTGAAGCTCATTCTAGTAGCTGTAGCCCTGGTCATACCCATCGTGTGGATCGGTGCCAGGTCCTGGCTGGAGAACTATGCTTATCGCATCAGTGTGGGACTGGATCTGTTTGTCGTGCCATGTTGCCTTTTGCTCCTAGTGGCGGTCCTCACCGTGGGTCAAAAGACGCTGGCAGCTGCCACTGCCAATCCGGTGGATTCATTGAGGGATGAGTGAACGTCGAAGAAACGGAGATATCTTTATGCTCTGTCAATTCCCGTTTTCTGATGAAGCCTTTAGCCTCGACGCTGCTTTTCCTCTTTGTCCTGTTCAATCACAGTGCCTATGGACAGGAAGTATCCGATCAATCGGTCCGCCAGATTGATGACTTGCTGTACGTGGAAGAGAGCAGCGCGGCGAACGACACTTTGCAACGACTAAATCTTGTGCTACCGGCTGAAGGAACTGACTTCCCCTTGCTGATATGGATCGGGGGAGGTGCGTGGTCCTATGTTGATCGCCACATGGAAATGGACCTTGGCCGGCGAATGGCAGCAGCCGGTATTGCCTTCGCTTCGGTCGGTCACCGGCTGAGTTCGGCCACGTGGAAGGACCCTGCTCTGAATAGCGGGGTGAAGCATCCCGCGCACGTGAAAGATCTGGCTGCTGCCAGTCAATGGCTGTATGAAGAAGCGTCGGAATTTGGCTACAGCCGCGACAAGATTTTTGTGGGTGGATTTTCTTCAGGAGCGCACTTGGCTGCTTTAGTTGCCATGGACCCTACTTATCTCAATGAGGTCGGATTATCACCAAATATCATCAAAGGGATCATCCCCATATCAGGTGCCAACGACATCTTGAACTACTATGAAGTTTTTCTCAACAGTGAGACAAGGAGTTCCTTGGCAGAGACGCATGTGAAAGCCGTCTTTGGCGCAACTGAGGATGATCTGGTGAATGCTAGCCCTACCGAGTACGTGGATAACCTCTCAACTCCGATGTTGCTGATGGCTGATGAGGGCCCAAGTATTCAGAACTACACCCGGTTGTTTGAGGAGAAGCTCGCAGCCGCTGGGTACGGTGATTTTGAAGCCTTGTACATTCACAATATGAGTCACGCCGAACTATGGAGGGACTTATCGTACAGTGAGGATAGTCGTTATCGAGATTTGATTATTCAATTCATCCGGTCGCATGTCCATACTGAGCAGCCGTAGTTGACCGGGCCATCTGTATTTTTGCTTCCATACGTATAAAATTGATCAAAAGTACATTATTTTCACGTATGGAAAAGCTTACACTCAGTATAAAAGATAAAGAGACTATTGATTGGATTAAGTCGTTCGCCAAGGCGAATGACACCAACGTGAGCCGGATCTTTGAGTCTCACATAGAGGCGTTAAAGGCTTTTGAACAACAAGAGGTGGAGTTGGATGATGCCATGAAAGACCTCATTCAGCCTGGGGAACGACCTTCGAAAAAGGAGATTGATCGTCATTTGGCAGCGCGAAGGAGACGATAATGAAAAATATCGTTTTGGATACCAACGTCTTGTTGTCATTTCATTTCCAGGACGCGGATAAAAACCAGCAAAAGGCTATCAACCACTTGGTGATGGAGATCCGAAAAGGTATAGTTTCGGGTCACATTAGTTTGATTACCTTCTATCAATTACTGCACTTTATTGACAGGTCCCTCAGGTCTCCAAAAGAAGCCGCTAAGCGAGGCTACACTTACCTGGAATTCCTCGCCATTCTTCCTTTCGAGCCTTCGACTTTAGCCGAGCAGGACTACCGGGATTGGCCAGACTATGAGGATGGCTTACAGCATGCCTGTGCCATGAGCGCCTCTGCGGACATTATCGTTACGACCAATCTGCACGATTTCTATGCCTCCAATATCCCGGTGGTCGACCCGCTCAATTTTGTTCTTCAGTATCTGCTTTGAAAATATCTCTGTTCTTGCGGAAGCCTCAATTGCTAGGCCTTGCATGAAGAAAGACCGGCTTCCCACCCACTCTCACTGCAATTACATATTCATCGCCCCCTTCCTTGAGTTTGTAGCGCTTCCGAATCTCATTGACGCTCAGCGGATGATTCCTCGAAACTACATGGACCGACTGATTGCTCAGCTTTGTCATGGCCTTTTTGTCGAGTAAACCTAGCAGCTTGAATGTCCTTCCCGGGAAGTCGGGCACTAGCTCATTGCAAACGTACAGGTGGGTGTGCACGTCTAGCTTTTTGAGCTCCCATTTTTCGGAGACCCATTTGAATACCCCGGCTTTTAGTAGCGCTGCGTTGGGTTCGTAAAGGTAGGAACCCGAAACCGCCTCCGATGCCATTTGAGGAACTGCGTGGTCTTCCCATTCCTGCTGGAAAGTGATCACCGGCTGCGTCGTTTCCAGGTTGATGGCAGTGAGTGTCGGGTCATCTTTGGCATCTGCTGAGTATAGATAGAGCACTTCTTTCACCTCATTTTTCACCGCGACGATGTGAATTTTTGACAGGCCGCGCAATGTTTGAGTCACCGCCGTGATATCCAGCAAGGGGCTCGTTTTTAATAACACCTGACTACCTGCCGCAACGAGTTTTGGGATGATGGACGTGACGTCTGGTTCGCAATCCTCAAGCAGGACAACTTTTTTGTGCTCGTTTCTTCGGGCCGGGTCAATGTAGAAAGTGGTGTCCTGAAGGTCCGACAGGTCCAGATCACTTAGAAATTCCATGGCGTCAGTGCCCTGTACGCGAATGTCCTTGTCGAAAACCTTGGCATTGTGTCTCATCAAGGTGCACAGCCATTCGCTGCACTCGACATACACCGTTTCCTTAAAGCGTTCGCTCAGTGCCATGCAATCAATGCCCATCCCTCCGGTGAGGTCGATCAGTCGCTGCCCGGTGATCAGCTGCTTTTTGTAGGTGGCTGCTTCCTCGGAGGAGGACTGCTCAATGGAGAGCGGAGGAGGCCAGATGATGCCTGGGTGATTATACCAGGTCCGAAGCTTCTTAATGGCCTTACGACGGCTGGTGATCTGATCCACCAAAAGGTTGATATGGCCCTGGGCCTCTGGCGGTGGATTGAGCAGGAGTTTGTTGATATCAGATCTCTCATGGTCCAGTACAAATTGCCGTGCCCAGTCGGAGGTGAGTATGGTCAGGGGATCTAAGGCCACGACGGCAAATTAGCGCCCAACCGAATTCAAGACAACCCGAACATAATATTTACGTTTAGGGTTTATATATTAAATTTACAATTAGAAGTTTAATTGTTATTGCCAGAGCGGTGGACTATCCTGATGGTGGAAAGATGCCCAAGTTAACTGCCCCGGAGCAGGAAATTCTGAGTATAGAATTCTGAGTTTGTAGGAAAATGGGTAACTCAAAATTCAGAACTCAAAACATCCGCCGAGGGACCGTAGCCATACAAAGCTGTGGCAATAAAAATGCGAATACGGCACCACTATGGTGTCTGTTGGGGCAGGGATAGAAGCGGCATCCCACAGGGCCTCG
>JBCCXG010000660.1:0-3922 GCA_039191945.1 Bacteroidota bacterium | reverse complement strand
GCTTAGAGTAATACAGGGCCGGGACGATCGACGATAAGATGAGGATGGCAATAAACACAGCAGCTTGAAAGATGATCAGATCTTTTGTAAAGAAGTCCTCGAGCAGAATGGCCTTATTGGCAAGTTCGAGAAACTGACCACGAAAGATGACCACCAGGGCAATTGCCAGGAGGTAGGCGATGAACAGACTCATGAAGGTCTCGATGAACAGCTGGAACCTCAATTGTCCGATCGTGGCGCCATTCACCTTCCTGATGCCAGCCTCAAGCGATCTCTTCAGGGCTTGCACGGATGACAGGTTGATGTAGTTAAGGGCAGCCACGATGATAACAAAAAGCCCAATCAAGAAGATGACATTCACAAACTCCGGTTTGGAATAAGGAATCGCTACTAATGGTTCAGGCCCTGCTTCTTCCAGGTGACTCGAGCCAAGGTGCATATCGCCAATGGGTTGCAGGTAGAATTCATGCTCTTTCCTTTGGTCCTCTTCGAAGTACTTTTCCAGCAGTGCATCCCTCTTCGCTTCAATGGCCGAAGGATCGACATTTTCCTTTAAGAGCACCCAGGTGGTCATGCCACGCGAATCGTAGCTTGCGAACCAGCGGGCAAAACCTCGGGGAAATTGATCAAACTTCGAGACATAGATGGTGTTGAATTGGTAGCTACTGCTTTTCGGTAAGTCCTTGTAGACAGCGAGTACTTCTGCGCCCTCTACTTTACCTGGCAGGTCTACCACTTTTCCTACTGCCTGATCATCTCCGAATAAGATCTTGGCGGTAGTTTCATTCATCACCACGCCCACGACACCATTGAAATCTGCTCTGGCATCCCCGGCGATGATCTCAAAATCTAGTATATCGAAAATACTCCTCGTAGCGAAGGCGTAGCTGCGGTCGTTGAAGAGGTTCTGCTCGTACTTTAAGCCCCCTGATCCTAGATAAATCATGCGTGCAGTCTCCTCGACTTCTGGATAATCATTCTTTAATGCGTCGAACAACATATTCGAGGTCGCGCTGTAGTGCGCAACCTCCCCGTCGTCGCTGGTACTCTTTTCCAATAGGCGATAGATGCGATCAGATTTACTATGGTAGGTATCGACGCTGTATTCGTCGTTGACATACGTCAAAATGAAGAAGAGCACGGCAAAGCCCGTCGCCAGTCCCAGGATGTTAATAAGATAATGGGTTGTTTCCTTTCGAAACCGTCGAAAGTAGACCTTGATGTAATTGCGAATTGAGTTCATGACCAGATTGTTGATAGTAATGGGCCTTAAATTGACCCAGCGAAATGTTTTCATTACGTCCCATGTGAACTGCCACCTTGCCACTCGTGGCGATGTGACGCTCCGTTTTTCATACAGCTCCACCAGGTCCCCTTCGATCTCTTCGAGGAACGAGGCCTTGCAAAACCACTGCAGGAATCGCAGCGTGTACTTGGGTGGAGCGGGATGCATCTTTTAGTTAAAAGAGATTTTGGGGATTTGCTGATAGATGCTCGTCCGCAGTTCGTATTGCTTGTCTAGCATCTTTTTGCCCAAGGCGGTGATGACGTAAAACTTCTTTCTTCGGCCGCCGCGGTCGCTGGTGATGCCACCAAACCGGGATTGCACGAAACCCTTGTTTTCCAATCGTTTTAGTGCGACGTGGATCGCACTGATGTTGACCTTTTTGTTGACCTTCTCTTCCAGGTTCTCGAGTATGGCGACACCATATGCTTCATCATGCAACGCTGCCACCATGAGCAACACCAACTCCTCAAATTCTCCCAGTGATTGTTCACTCATGACATATTGATTTACTTAACAAACGTGAATATAATATATTAGTTTCACTTTGGTTAAGTAAATAAGGAATACTAATCCTTGAGTTCCCCCGAGAAATTGGGTACGATTTCTGCTATTTTAGACTTAAGTGGTTAATCGGCATCGGAAATGAAGAGGACAGCACTTGTAACAGGCGCTTCGAGCGGTATCGGCATGGAGATCGCGAGACTTCATGCGGCGCAGGGTGGCGACCTGATTTTGGTAGCTCGCACGACGAGCAAGCTCAAAGTCCTGCGAGAAGGGCTCGTGGATACCTATGAAGTAGAGGTGATGACCATGCCAAAAGACCTGAGCATACCCGACGCTGCCCACGAACTATATGAGGCGGTCATGCAGGAGGGCATACACGTGGAGTATCTTTTTAATGTGGCTGGAGTCGCCGAATATGGTCCCTTCCATGCCGCGGACTGGGACCGTACGGAGATGATGATGAATGTCAATATGTTGGCTCTGACTCAGTTGACCTATCTCTTTGGGGGTGATATGCTGAGTGAGGGGTATGGAGGCATTGTCAACGTTTCGTCAGCTGATGACCTGCAGCCTCCGGAGCTGCTGGCAGTCTACAATGCATCTAAGCACTTTGTCGAGGTCTTTACTGAGGCATTGGCACCAGTCTGGCAGGAGCAGGGAGTAAATTTGAAAGCATATTGCCCACCTCCGGCTGACACCAACTTCTACTCAACCCTGCATGGTCCTCCAGCTCCCAACGAACTTGAGAGTTTACAGGTCGTGGCCAAGGAAGCTTACGAATCCATCCTAGCTCGGCCCTCGTCATCAGCTACACCCGAATCAGGTGTCCTTTCCAAGGCCATGAGCTGGTTGCCCAAAGGCATCAGAAAAGGTCTCGCCCGGGAAGACTGAAGCTTCCTGCACGAGCACGAGGGAATGAACTATCTTCACGCCCGAGCAACCCCTCGACAGACCATTGGACTTCTTACCTGACCTCGCTGCTGACCTCTCCACTTCTGACTGGCTTTGGCTCGGCTTTTCCGCGGTATGCGTAGGCATGGCCAAGACGGGTCTGTCGGGCATTGGCATGTTGGTAGTGCCAGTGATGGCTTCGGTTCTCGGTGCCAAGCCTTCTACGGGTTTCCTTCTCCCGATGCTCATCATGGCAGACATCTTCGCCGTCCGCTACTACCATCGGCACGCTGAGTTTTCCTATCTCGTCAAGTTAGTACCGAGTACAATTACTGGGGTATTCGTAGCCGTATTCGTTGGGGAGTGGATCAACGATCAGCAGTTTCGGCAGTTGCTATCCGTCATCATCCTTGCCGGGGTAGTGATCATGATTTTCCGCCTTCGCAAAGCAGAGATCCCACACAATATTTATTTCGCCTCCATCGCCGGCTTCCTCGGCGGCTTCACCACCATGATTGGCAACGCTGCAGGGCCGGTTATGACCATCTATTTCTTGGCCATGAGCCTCCCAAAGAACGCCTTTATCGGCACGGCCGCCTGGTTCTTTCTCTGCGTTAATCTTTTCAAAGTACCCCTGCATATTTTCTTTTGGCAGACCATCACTTGGGAGACTTTCCAAATGAACCTTTGGCTCTTCCCGCTCATCCTTGTTGGTGTCATCATCGGTCTGCGCGTAACTCGTCTGATCCCCGAGGGCCCTTATCGCATCTTTTTGATCATCTCTACGATACTGGCAGCGCTGAAGCTCTTTTTTTAAAAGTGTGGGAGAGAACAGGTGGCCTTTCATAGCTGATGGCGTTCCGGCTCTGCGCTCGTATACTCACTCCCGCTTCCCGGCCCCTATGCCGGGACCCCCATCCTCTAGCACTAAGTCAGAAGAGGTGACGATGCAGAAGAGAGGGATGGTGATTCCCGCCCCCTCGTGGCATACGGATCGCTGCGATCCGGTCTATTCTGCCAGTGTAGAGGCTTCGAGCCATTGAGATCATGTTCCCTTGATCCTTGTTCTTGGCGGAAGCACGCAAACATTTTATGATCTTAGAATTAGGGTCCAAGAACCACCGGCGCTACTCATCTCTGATGATGATGGCCCCGTTGATCCAATCAGGCAAGTAGAAGTTCATGCCTGTTTTGTCCTGGATGGCGACCAGTTCATTCCTCAATGCGACGGTCCTCAAG
>JBCCXG010000659.1:0-3938 GCA_039191945.1 Bacteroidota bacterium | reverse complement strand
ATTTGATGTAAAAAGCTCTTCCGGGCCGTTGTACGCCGAAGAGGTCAAAAACCTTGGCATTGGTTAGGTTTTGTACCTCCAGCGTAATTGCATTTTGCACTTTCTTGATGTTTG
Source organism: Bacteroidota bacterium (assembly GCA_039191945.1). Classification (GTDB taxonomy): domain Bacteria; phylum Bacteroidota; class Bacteroidia; order Cytophagales; family Cyclobacteriaceae; genus JAWPMT01. The sequence continues at coordinate 3,824 of JBCCXG010000659.1, read as the reverse complement.
CCCGATGGGTAAGGCCGGCAGCATGCATGGTCTGGTTGGGCACTTCGGCTTTGAATTGTTGCAACCCTGCACTCTCCCAACCCACGAAAAAGGAGTTGACATACCGAACATCCCAAAACACGGACAGCTTATCTTGTTTTGTGATGAGATCTGTGAGTTCGTATTCCAAGGCTGCATTGGCAAAGAAATACGGGGTGTTGGGTATTCTATCACCTTTAAAGCCAGCAAATGATCCCTCATTGGAGGTATTTAAATATTGCTGGTAAGTACTATTGACCGATAGGGTCAATCCCTGCACCACATTTGATATGCTGCCCCCTAATTCAATACCTTCAGAATTTGCCGACCATAAATTTGCGAACAAACCAAAGCCATTAGGGTCGACCAAAAGAAGAATCAAATCATCGATCCGTCTCAGAAATAGGTTACTGTGAATTTCCCATTTTCTTTTCGCTCCAGGTTGATTTATGAAGCTGGTTTGAAAGTTCACATTATGGCTATTTTCGGGCCTTAGCTCTAGGTTTTCGGTTATTAATTGACCGTCCCCGAAAATCTCATCTGGTCTCGGTAATCTGTAGGCATACTCATAGCTTAGCTTGGTGGTAAGACGCTTTGTCCAATTATGTCTTAAACCTACTCCTGCTCCGAAATTGCTTACTGCACGTTTGTCTACAAGCACTTCATCGACAATAGCATCTTTGGATTCTATGCGAACGTTTTGCTGATAATTTTTGACAAAAGCAATGGTTTGTAATTTCTCCTTTAACCAATCACTGCGATACTCTAACCCAGTCACAACATTGAAGAGAAACCTATCGTCCAGCGCCGGATCAAATTCGCTATCAACCAATAAATCATCGCCCGTTCGATGCGAATAGGTTGGAGCGAAAGCCAATCTAAATACGTGCTTTTCGGATAAGGAATAACTGACTTGCTGGCGAGCGAAATAGTTATGATCCAAAGTAAGAAAGTGATCCTTTGCGCCGAACTCGCCGGCCTGGTTTCGAACCGCCACTACTTGACCGAACCAATTGTATACGTTCCGGCTGGTATCGATGGATACTCTTTCATTGTAATTGTATCCAGCTGTAAGGTCAACTTCCCACTGACTGCCCAAATTCACCTCATAGTTCAAGTTGACCCCCTTGGAGACGCTGGTAAACTGGACTTCCCCGAATGGGTTTCCCCCGACTGCGGCATCGATCCCAAATTGGGGTAGATCAATCAATCCGGGTGTTTGTGAGTTTTGTATTTCGTTATAATAGTCACCGTAGTATCCTTCCAGGCTCAGCTCATTGGCCCATTTTTTACTTAGAATACCTAATCGGACATTGGTTCCATAGGCACGATATCCGTCATGAAAGCGCCTCACCGTACGTTGCTGAAGCCGTCCTTCCTCATTGGGTATGGCCACGTCCAGTTTATAGTTGTTATCGGTGAAGTCGTAAAAACCTCCTCCCATTACAAATAGCCCAGTCTTTTGGCTGGCGTAGTTGATATTTCCGGTCACCCGATGGGTATTGAAAGTTCCAACCTGGTAAGAAGCAGCGCCGGCAAGGCCCTCCTGGACTTTCGGTGAGGCCAGGTTCACCGCTCCACCTAAAGCATCTGCTCCAAACTGGATAGGAACGACGCCCTTATAGATTTCTACGCGATGTATGGCATTGACCGGAACATTAGCAATACCAAAGGCATAGGGTGTATACTCAAGTGGAATACCATCATGGAAAAAGCGTATTTGATCGTCAGAGAGGCCATTGAGTGAAAAGCGGGTTTGAGAACCTAGGCCTCCGGCTCTTTGTACATTGACTCCTTCGGTGCGCGCCATTACTTCCCCCAGGTCAGCCGACTTCAGTTTCACTCCTCTTGTCTCGATCACTTGTACTGCTTTAGCTGAGAGTTCCAACGCTCGCGCCTCTGATTCAGCGGTAACCACGACTTCATCTAATTCGGAGATGCTTTCGATGAGCGTAATCGAGCGGTTAAATTTTTGACCGGGATAGAAAGCCAAGTGGAGTTTTTGCTTCTCATAACCTACCCCTGAGATGTGTACCTTGTATGGCCCAGGGGGAATGCCAGCAATTGAGAAGTTTCCCTGGCTATCGGTGACTGCGCCGAGCGTAGATACGTCTTTTGTAGTCCCTAGCAATACAATGGTGATGCCCGGAAGGGTCTCACCCTCTGTAGTGGCTACCTTCCCTTCAAATATTGCGGGTTTTTGAGCCAATAAATGCGCTGAATAAAACACCGTCAGCGTGACAAGTAAGTATTTGACCATCAGGTGCCCTTTATCTGTCAAGTCGGTGGATAGCGAAGTCACCTGCCAAAGTGCCAATCAGACCTTTTCCCAATTTTGGGATGGAAGAGTCATCGGTTAGCTGTGGGTTTTTCGTGTTTCCGGTTAGGTAGTAGTGCTTGTTGCCTTCTAATACCATTGAGGTATCTCCGACGTAAATGGTCTTTGAAGAAAGTGCACTATTGTACAGCTTGAGGGTACCTTCGAACTTCAATTGAAATTCGTCTCCCGGTAAGTGGCCTTGCACGTCTTTCCAGCCAAAAATGTACAAGTGATCTGCCGTGGAGTGATCAACCATAGGATGGGCTTGAGCTAAACGGACTGAAAAGCGACCGCCAAAGAATACTGCGAATAGGATACATGCTGCCGCCGCATATTTTAACATGGAACGGTAAAGTGGTACAACCGGTGTATTAACGTCCGATTCATCTATGCCTCCGCCATCCGGGGCGCTCAACTCGGGTGCGGTCTGCACCATTTTGGACCAGATGAGGTCTTTCTTTTCCTCAAATTGGTCTTTGGGGACCAGATCCGTCGTGGTCGGGAGGTCTCCATCGGAATTTAGCCACCGCTCCACGGCCCTTCGCTCTTCGTCGTTGCATAATCCCTGGTGATACCTGCGGAGTAGTTCTTTGGTTATGATCATGATAAGTAGCCTTCGTCAGACGGGTCTGAACGTAAAAAATGGATACCCACGATGGGTACAACTACTTATAAGTAGACGCCGACACCTAAACGGGTGAACGTCCGGTCAATTTTTTTAAAAAACGCTGAAAAGTGGGAGACTCGACCTAAGTGCCGGTAGATCGAGAAGGCATGGCAAAATCAGCCAACTGGTCCCGCAACTGCGTGACGGCGATGGATAAGTGGGTCTTGACCGTGTTTGGAGAAAGATCTAACTGATCGGCGACTTCTTTAAGGGGCATCCCCTCGATCTTGACTAACCTAAAAACGGTCTTGCGCTGTGGAGAAAGGGTGTCCATTGCCGCATCGAGCGCCTGCTCCAGGTCGCGATACCAAACTTCATTGTCGACCACTGTTTGGAAGAGGTGCAGCTCATGCACAGCTTTTCGGTAGCGGTTGGCTTTGCGCTGCTCTAGTTTGAAGTAGTCGAATACCTGCAACTTCGCTGCCCGAAAAAGATAGGATTTGATGGAGTCTGTGATCTGTAGGGAGTCACGACGTTCCCACAAGGACAAAAAAATTTTGGAGGTCAAGTCATTGCACTCCTCTTCATCCGGGAGATATTGGTAGCACACGGAATAGACAAAGCGAGCGTGTGATTCATAAATGTGTCGAAATCCTTCCGGCGTTCGAATATCAGGGGAGCTATTTGAATAGTGGCGTTGGATGGTGTAGTTGATTAGTTTGGAAAAAGTCGATCACTACTGAAGCCTAAAAAACTTGTATGCAGTAAAAGTCCACTCAGTACATCAATCTCACAATCGCTATTACTAGTGAATTATGAGTGCATTATCTCATGAGCATTAGTGAGTTGTGGAAGTTTGACCGACTTGGAACAAGCATT
>JBCCXG010000658.1:0-3943 GCA_039191945.1 Bacteroidota bacterium | reverse complement strand
TATCAATTGATTTAAGTCCCCATATAAAAAAAACGCGACGGCTCTTACACAAATTGGTAAACTGACTATACCAACTGGAATCAAACGACATGAAAAAAGATGAAATCGTCGAACGACTCCTTAACGAGCGACTGATTGTGATCATTCGTTCCTCCCGCCAGGCAGATGTCGGACAGATCGTCGACGCACTCGTGGCCGCGGGCGTCGGTGCGCTTGAGGTCACAAGTAATACGCCGGGATTTACGGAAGAAATACGTCAGGCAAAGACGAAGTATCCAAATGTCCTCGTCGGAGCAGGCACCATTACACGCGCTTCTCTCGCTGTCAAGGCCCTCGAGGCCGGTGCGGACTTCTTCGTGACGCCGAATGTGGTGCCGGAAGTCACACCCATCGCCCATCAGGCAGGCATACCCGTAGTCATGGGGGCGCTGACCCCCACCGAGGTCGCTCAGGCCGTAGCCTCAGACTCGGATGTTGTCAAATTGTTTCCGGCGGAGATCTTCGGGATCGACTATATGAAAGCCCTGATGGGACCTTTTGATAAGGTACCGTTCTTTGCCGTGGGGGGCATCGGCATCAACGAAGCTCCCAATTGGATCGCGGCTGGTGCAAAGGGCATCGGGATTGGGGGCAAGCTGACGAACCTGAAGGATGGGGCCACGAGTATCACCGAAAATGCCCGTAAAATGTTGGGATTGTTGGCGGTGTGATGTCGGGGAGAATCGTCTAGTTCACCTCTATATCAATCATCACCGATGGCATGTCCGAGCTCTTCGCGAAGACCTTTGCACTACCCTTCTCCCGCGTGCTCTGTAGAATGAGGAGCGCGCTACCCTCGTCTGTGAGGATCTTTGACCCTTTATTAGGCTGCAAATTGTCAGGAGCGCCATTGTCAATCCCGATAATCCGCACTGGACCGCTCACTTCGAAGGAGACTTCGGCCTCTTGTCTTCTGACGGGATTGCCCTCGTTATCCACGAGCTGAACCACGAGGTGGGCCACATCGTAGCCATCTGACACCAACGCATCCTTATCCACCGCGACCCTCAACCCGGTGGCTGCACCCGCCGTTTTTAGTTCCTGTTCCACCGTCACGCCGTCACGGGTTCCAACGGCTTTCAGGGTGCCCGGGGAATACCTTACACCCCACTTGTAGATGCGATCTGGAAATTCTTCCAATCTTCGCTTGCCTAGACTTTTATCGTTGAAAAACAACTCTACTTCTTCACAGTTGGAATAAACCTCCACCATCACGAGGTCATTGCCCTGGTAATTCCAGTGCTCATTGACATCCTGCCAGATCCATAGCCTGTTGGACCATGAGCCAGGATCCTTCTCCACCGCATCACCGATTTCATCGACGGTAAATAGCGATGACTGCTCCCTTTGCGTAGCGATTTGCAACACCGGGTCTTCCACCCAAAGCGACTTGAACATATAGTAGGAACCATTGGGAAAACCTGCCTGATCGATCAATCCTGAGGGCAGCGTCTTTCTAGGCCAGGCTCCGTTGGACTCGCCCATGTAATCAATCCCTGTCCACAAAAAGACGCCTGGCACAAACGGCCTCTCCATGACCGCCTTCCATTCATGCCACTGAGGGAGGTTCTCGGTCCCCATAATCGGTTTGTTCGGATAGTTTGCATGTGCGTAATCATATACGACCCGGCGATAGCTGAAACCGACCACGTCCAGCGCATCAGCATACCCAGTTTCGTATCCGGCGATGGGCAGGATGCAATTGGCCGTGACCACCCTGGTCGTATCCATCTCCCTAGTCCAGTCGCTCAGCTTTTGGGCGGTTTTGGCTAGTTCGTAGTCCCTCGGAGGGTACTTCTGCACATTGGCGGCGATGATCTCGGGGCTGGTCGGAGGAAAATCCCAGAAGTAGTTTCCGTCCCACTTCATGTCAAAGTATCCAGTGATGTTGCGATACCTCGGATGGTAGGTCCATTCGATCTCATTGCCGATACTCCATTGAAAAATTGATGCATGGTTGCGATGAGCGCGCATGGTATTCTTGAGATCCGCTTCCGCCCATGCCTGGAAGTAATCCGCGGAGCCTCTTGAAATGTAATCGTCATGGCGCTCCTCCTGATTAAGCCTCTTGTCCTTGGGGTAGTCCCACTCATCGAAGAATTCATCCTGTACAAGAAAGCCCAGCTCATCGCACAGCTCTAGCAACTCCTTTGAAGATGGGTTGTGAGCCATTCGTATGGCGTTGACGCCGGCGTCCTTCAAAATACTTAACCTCCGACGCCAAACCCCTCTGGGTACGGCCGTGCCGACACTTCCTCCATCGTGATGAAGGCAGACACCTTTGATCTTCATATTACGGCCATTTAGGTAGAAGCCACTAGCCGCATCGAACCGGAAGTCCCTGATACCGAAGACCGTTTCCTCCTCATCCACCAATCGGTCATTTTCGTGGATTGTCGTTTTCGCGGTATACAACGCCGGATTATCCACATCCCACCGCACTGGGTCGTCCAGTTGCAATCGCTGTGGAAAAGTCCGGGAGGACGACGCACTGAGCATCTCATCATCACTGTGCACTTGCGCAATGAGATTTCCGCTCGCGTCATAGATCTTGGTAGCGAGATCAAAGGCTTTCGATTCGTTGTGGTAGTTTCTGATCTCTACATCTATAGCAACGTCAGCGCTAGCAGCTGTTATCTCAGGGGTGGTGATGAAAGTACCCCAAATGGGGATATGGAGTTTGTTCGTTCGGATAAGTTCGACGTTTCTATATATACCTGAGCCCGTGTACCAGCGACTGTCGATATATCGGGTCCTGTCCACTCGGACAGTCAACTCGTTCTTGCCATCAACCAAATACTGTGCGAGATTGTAATAGAATGGCGAATATCCGTAAGGGTGGAAACCCAGTTCATGCCCATTGAGCCACACCGTCGACCGATTGTATACGCCGTCGAACAGTAAGTAGACAACCTCATCCTCTGACACCGACAAATCAAATTCCTTTCGGTACCAACCCACCCCTCCAGGCAGATAGGCGGTTGCTCCATTGAGTGCTGAATCGTAAGGCAATCCAATACTCCAATCATGTGGGATCTTCACTGGCTTCCAGCGGCTGTCATCGGCAGCGTCCTCCAGGGATTGCGTCAATTGAAAATGCCAGCTGGTATTGAAGTCCGATTCTCTCTGACTCACTTTGGAGCCTACCGGAGGATCGCAGCAGAACAGAGAACATCCTAACACCACTAAAAAAATGTGGATCTTAAGCATAGTGCGTGGATTTGGATTGAGGCTTAAAGATGACTCTTCCCTGTCCGCATGAGGGATAGGGAGGGTTAAAAAAGAGTAACAAAAGTGGGCGTCTCAAAAGCAATAGAGGACGTCATCTTAAGGCCTTGATCACTAGATCTTTGCACAACGGAGATTCTTCCCCTCGGTACCGATGACAGATCAAAAATATCTCGCAATTCCCGGACCTAGCCGGTCGCACCTGTTCCGGGATCTCCTGGTTGGTGAGTATAATCTCCCTTTTTGACGGGACCCCGGAATAAATCCGGGGATTACTACATATGATATTTTTGATCTGTCACCACCTTTTATTCCGTTTGCCGGCCAAATGTCTATCCTCTGAATGACGAGCTTTTGAGACACCCCTATTCAATTATGGCCTGGGGTCTAACTCGATGATGCTTATATCATCAATGTAGAACTCGCATGCCTCAGGGTTATTGGCATTTTGCCCTCTGATCATGAAATTGTAAGGTTCGAGGTATGGAATGAGGACAAGTGGTTCAACTCCTTTTGGAATTATGGTGATACACCCGTATAGATGAGAAGTGAAAACTCCGGCATCGAGAGGGGGAACCTTTACATCAAAGCGACCCTCCGCGATGATCCCGAGCGTTGGTTTCAAACGGCGAGGGTTCATTCCAAAACGCGCATCAGTTACCCCATGTATACGGAG
>JBCCXG010000657.1:0-3949 GCA_039191945.1 Bacteroidota bacterium | reverse complement strand
CTGATAACCCAATCCACTGCGAACGGCCAACTGTCTCAGGCTGTTTGCCTTTGTGAAACTGGAACTTAGGTCGATGTTCGCGTTGAAACGATTGTTGAAGCCCTCTTCAACCTTACTTAGAAACACCACTTCCGCTGCGTCCACTTCTATGATACCGCCTATCGCATCGATCTCCAACGAATCTCCGGGCAGAGACCTAAAAGTACCGTTGATTCGCCGTCCATTGGACAAACTGATCAAAAAGGCATTGGCCGTATGAATATTTTTAATATGTCCCCATTCGATCTTGAAGTCGCTGTCACTATAGTCCGCTTCCATCTCAAGGACTCCTTGATCCATCGATTTGATTTCGCCATAGATCTCATTTCCGTTGGCAAAGCGTACGGTATCGACTTGCGCAAGGGCCGAGTTGACGGTCACTAGCCAAAGAAGGAACCCTATCTTCCGGATTTTCACTGTCCTTCTACGTTCAATAGCTTAACCACTTGTCCTTTGGTCAACCATGAGTAGCCCATGGTACCTTCACCGCCCAGCATTACAGCTTCTACAATAGGCTCGTTGATGGGCTTGGGAGAGGTCCACTGCAGATAAAAATTAGCTCCCACACCACCAATGGGGTCGGACTGCTTGATGTGAACTTGCTTGGTGGCCATTGGGCCTAAATCAATGGGTCCGTCTCCGAACTTGCGAACGATGTTCCCGTTGGTGTCATAAAAATCAATGTACTGTAGGCGAAGGCTGTCCTCCGGATCGGTGTTTCGTATGCTAAGATTGATGGAAAAGCGCAGGTTTCTTCGACCCTCAGGACCTTGCAGTTGGGAGTAGACTGGCACATAGATTTCTTCCCCATAGGCCGCGGATATGTCCACGATCTGGCTCCGTTCCAGCTCGTTGATCGAAGACATGTTGATTTCGCCAAGCTTTGCTATTTCCTCTTTGTTGGCTTCGATCTTGGCGTCTACAATGAGGGAAGTGGTGAATAAAGCGATGATGCCAGAGACGACGATGGCAACAGTCAACCAGAGGGTTTTCTTCGGAGTCATGGTAGGGTTTTACTCGAATTTAACCCGGATTTTGCAATAGAATATTTCTGATTTTGAAAGAAAATATTCTATCGCAGAATGACGAAAAATTCCCAGTCAAGGAAATTTTGTCAGGGTAACCCAGACAAAGCAGAGCTTTCGTCTGCCCTTCGGGCAAATTATGCGCTATCGCATAATTTGGGTTTAATGGGAAGAAATCTTCTTTCAAGAGCTGTTCCCATTCTCGACTTTGTTAACTGTCTTTTGAATCGCTCGGTTCTTTCACGACAGGGTTTTGTTCAAGGCCTGAATGGGAAGGTATACTTTCATCCGCTTGATGCAGATACACATCCTGTTGAGGGAAGGGTATGGTGATGCCTGCCTCGGTGATCTTCTTGTACACAAGGGTGTGCATTTGCGTCCCCATGGAAAAAGAATTGTCGAAATCGGGGATCCAATACAGCAACTGGAAATTGAGCGAAGAATCGCCCATCTCGAGGAACCTGGCGGTAGGTGACGGATACTTAAGCACTACATCGTGCTCGTCGGCGGTTTCTCGTAGGAGTTTCAAGACGAGCTCAGGGTCCGTGCCGTAGGCCACACCTACATTGACCGCCAGCCGCCTCCTGGAATCAGATCGAGTCCAGTTGACAAATTCATTCGACAGAAACTCCCCGTTAGGAATGATCACGTCAGAACCCTCAAACGAGCGTACAATGCACGCTCGAAAGCCTATATCCTGTACGGTCCCCAGAAGATCCTTTACCAGGACGACATCACCAATCTTCATGGGCCGTTCGAGCGCGAGAATCACCCCTGAGAGCAGATTGTTAAAAATGCTTTGCAGTCCGAAACCAATGCCAACACCTAAGGCACCCAACAAAATGGCCAGTTTGTCAAACTCGATCCCTGCCGCCGCAAAAGCCAGGATCACTCCGAGGCTGATCACGCCGTAGCGGATCAACAGCGAAATCGTACCGGTAAATCCTTTGTCCTCAGTTTTCGTCCGGACGTACACCTCCTCGTCGAGGATGAATCGAATGAACCGTGAGATCCAAAAAGATATCTGCAAGGTTAAAATGAAGGCAAGGATGTCCCAGAGTGATATGGCAATGGTTCCGACCTTGATGCTATGGGTTACAAAATTGGTAATCCCCTCGATGAGCATCTCACTGATACCAAAGACCCTTAGCGTGAAATTGAGCCAAAAGAAAAAGGCCACGACGGAGAAGAGGCGTTGCGCCCGTTGGCGGATTCTGACCCGATGTTTCTTCACGATGTTTGACTTGGTCAGCGGTGAATTGATCATCACCGCAGCCACTATGTCCGTGAGCACATACACGCTCAGGTAAAAAAGGACCGCAACCAGCAGACTCACGACTACTCCATTGGAAAGCAATCGAGATAGTTGCATTGCGCCAACGATGTTGGCCATGATGGATCCAAACAATAGGAACGCCAGCGCCTGAATTGCAAAATTGAGGTAGGGCCGGATTTGTTGGCGGTACACGAGAAACCTGCGCTTGGTGATGATATTGATTGCGACCGCCAATAGGCCAATGTTCATCAATAACTGCATGACCCTGCCGGCATAGGTGTCTTCCAAGGGTTGGTACAACTCGAAGTAGAAAATCAAGACCAGAAACATCCACACTTGCTCTCGACGGTAATGGTGGGAGACCGCATAGAAAATGTAGATCGTAGGCACGGTGATAACGAGTGTAAATAATCTATTGAGTTCACTGACCGGCTCGAGGGCGAGAAGAATAAAGACAAAAGTGATAAACAGCGCAGAGAGTAAAGGGTACTTGATCAGCAATCGCACCCGAAGCACCTCTTCATTTTTGTCTTTTAGCAGCTGCTGCGTGCGTCGCTTAAAAAATAGCAGATACCCACCCAGGAGCAAAAATACCAGTGAGGTGAAGAATCGAAAGTCCTCATTCTCCCTCACATAGTTGTAGGCAATGTTGAGATCTCTCTTATACTCTCTCGCGAAAGCCTTAAATACACTGACGGTATCGCGCTGCGCCGACCAAATCGGATCGGTGTGGATTTGCCATAGGTTGCTGAGCTTTTCTTCCCTTCTCTTAGCCAAGAACGCCTGCCCATTGTTGATTTTGGCGATAGCCGGTGTGATGGAGGTTTGTATGGTAAGTTGCTTGTTGACCACCTGCTGGAGCTTGGACAGCTGCGCATCGTATTGATTGATCACATCTTGCACACTTCGCAATACTTCACCTGGGGCTTCCTGCTCTCTCGCGGATTCCAGTGTCAACAGCGCCACTTGTTTTTCATATTGAACATCCGTTCTCTTAGCTTCTATCGACCTAATACGCTCCGAGATCTTTTTGCTCCAGTCGCCGGCTTGCTTGCTGGTCACCGACCAAAAAGTTTCGGCACGATCCAATTGGCCGTAAGTGTACTCTCGTGTACTATCTACATAGATCGCATAGCTGGAGTCCACTTTACGGATAAAGTCGGGAATCGCTTCTTGCACCTCATCGACAAACTTCGGGCGCTCTGCCAATTGGTCTATCTCTTGGATCGACGCATTTTGCGACTCAATAAGCTTTGGGATTTCACTTGTGGGCAGCGCTTGGGGGAGAGGGATGGAGTCGCTGGGGTCTGTAGCCTCGTTTTGTGCACGAGAGGGCAGCGTCATTAGGAGTCCGATCAGGAAGACAAACAGGGTTCGAGAAACGGGTACTATTGACCTAAAACAGCTTTGCACCATAGCAATATACGCTATTTGTTGGATGGCTATTCTCTGAGGGCTTCAGTGACTATTTTGCACCCACCGTCAGCACTTCTTCGAAGTAGTCCAGGTAGGCCGAATACACCATAGGATCCTCGATTCGAAGTAGCACTTCAAAGTTTTCTCTCAAAGATCGCTCCGTGAGGTTGTGAGAGCCAGTCCACACGGCTTG
>JBCCXG010000656.1:0-3952 GCA_039191945.1 Bacteroidota bacterium | reverse complement strand
TTGTATCAAAAACTGATCCAGGTTTAAAAGGAAAGCGCAAGACAAAATACTATTTGCAAGCAACTAAACGCCACGTGCGGGATCTGCACGATATCGCCGAGGAGATCTCTTCAAGGTGCACGGCCTCCACCATGGATGTCGTCCTGATCCTTGAGGCACTTTCCCAGGTCGTGCCCCAGCAACTGTTGGATGGCTACACTGTCGACCTGGGAGATCTGGGTATCTTCTCCGCTCATCTATCGAGTGAGGGTAAAGAAGACCCGGAGAAAGTCACTGCGCGCTGCTTAAAGAATGTCAATGTACACTTTCGACCCAGCCCACGGTTCAAATCCAAGATGAAGTGGGCTGAGGTGACCAAGGAGACCAAGCCGAGATCCAGAAAATCTCCTTCCGCTGTGATGCGGGTTCATTCAAACCTTTCAGACGAAGGCTAGTAAGGTTTGAGGCTATCCGAGCGGTCTGGTTGATCATTCCTAACTTCACGATAGTCCTTGCTAGTCCTCGTTTGCAACGAGGAATCCTAAAGCCTCATGTTTCCAACTTGGTACACCCAATTCTAGCTGATCATTTCCAACTTCACGATACCGGGTTTGGGTCCGTAGCCAGAAGGCCGTTGGCGATAACGGGTTTAAGTCATTTCTTTACCATCTTAGTGAGATAGATGCAGGTCGCCAAAATTTGGATACATATTGATGCATTCAGTAGGTTCACAGCCAGACCGTGGCTATTTGTGGTCCTCGCCGTTGCCTTACTTGCTTCTTGCGAGTTCTCCCAACAGAAAACGCCGCTCCAAGATCGCCCCATGGTGCACCGTACGGTTTTGGATCTGCACCCCAGGTTGGCCATTGTACAATTTTCTGAGGACATACTGGTAGCTTTCGATACCGAGCAATGCTACATGACCCAGGTATGGAAGGGAGGCATCAGGTGGGAAGGGGCTCCGTACACAGGAGTGAAGAATACACAGCCCACCACCTGGGGCAGCGTTTTTACGAGGCACGCGCAGCGCAGAGACTTCCTCTTGGTCCGCAAGGATGGGCAGATCCTCAACCTGGAGCCGCAGTTCGTCAAGTACGTCATCGGGGATGAGGAGGTCGTTTTCTCCTATCAATTTGAAGTCGATCAAAGCAAGGTCCTGGTGACTGACCGGTTTGAATTGGCGAGTGCACCCACAACGCTTCGTCGCACCCTGGATATTAGCTTGACAGGTCCACCTCTGGCGGAGCTTTATGTGATACAAGAAGGTGAAGAGATTCCATTCGATGGAGAGCTACAAATAGATTACAGCTTGGATGATCCCCTAGAAGTGATCCCACGGCATGACCCGTCCAACCAAGCCTCTATCGGCAAGCTTTGGTACGACCGAAGTGGGTGTGGCACCTGTCACAGGTATCAGCAGAAGGAGATCGGGCCTTCATTGGCGGCCATCGCCGATCGATATGATCCTACGGAGGAAGACATCGACTACTTAGTGAACAAGATCAAGGTTGGAGGAGCCGGTGTCTGGGGAAGCGTAGCGATGACCCCACATGCCCACCTTACCGACAAGGACATCCGGCACATGGTCAATTACATTCTTTCTCTTTCCGAACTGGAGGCCTCGGGTGAGGACGAAGCACGCGAAACGGCGGAGGTGCCTAATGCACCAGCAACAGCTCCTGAGGATGATAGGACACCGGGATTCGGTACGCCTTTGACGGGCATACATCCCAGTTTCGACTTGCGAACCATTAGGCCCACTTCTTTCCAACCCAAAGTAGGAGCATTGGACTTCATGTCTGATGGCAGCCTTCTTCTCACAACCTGGGACTCCCTGGGAGCAGTCTACCGCATAGAGGGTCTGGCTACCAACGACACTAGTCAAATGACCATCACCCAGATCGCCCAGGGACTTGATGAGCCGCTTGGCATGCGGGTCGTTGATGACGAGATTTTTGTATTGCAAAAGCACGAACTGACGAAACTGGTCGACACAAACGATGACTGGATCATCGATGAGTTTGTGTGCGTCAGCAACCAATGGGACGTAAGCGCTGACTTTCACGAGTTTGCCTTCGGACTGGAGTATCACAAAGAGCACTTTTACCTGACCCTGTCGCTGGCCATGCGACTGATGGCCCAGGACCGCCAGCAGTCACAGCGCGGCACGGTCCTGAAGATTGATCCAACGGATGGCTCATTCGAGCCGATTTGCCACGGGCTGCGGACGCCTAACGGCATACACTTTGATCAGGAGGGTAACTTGTACGTTACTGATAACCAGGGCCAATGGCTTCCGGGAAATAAACTCATTCGTGTGACACAGGGGGCATTTTATGGCAACCGGGACGTGGTTCGCGAGCATGGAGCCGATATTCGGGATACACCGCCGACCTTGTGGCTACCACAAGACGAGATCGCCAACTCCCCAACAGAGCCTTTACAGCTAGAGACACCTTCAGTCTATCGTGGGCAGATCATTTTCGGGGATGTGACGCACGGAGGGATCAAAAGAGCCTTTATTGAAGAGATCGAAGGCATTGCCCAGGGAGCGGTTTTTCGGTTTTCGCAGGGTCTGGAGGCCGGAGTGAACAGAATCAGGTATGACCCCTCTGGAAACATAGTCGTCGGTGGGGTGGGTATGAATGGCAACTGGGCTTGGCAAAACAAAACCTTCGGGTTGCAAAAACTGGAGTACAATGGTCGCTCAACCTTCGAGATGGTTAGTGTAGCCATCGAAGAGGAAGCATTCCGAGTTGCCTTTACGGAGCCAATAGATACGTTGACGAGACCTACAGTGGCGTCGGTATCCGTTGAACAGTGGCGGTATGAGCCTACCGCATCCTACGGAGGACCGAAGATAGATTGGGAAAGACTACCCGTGCAAGACCTCAATTTCTCTGATGACCGCCTGACCATGGAGGTAAGGGTTGAAGGCTTAAAGGCCAATAGGGTCGTTTACCTGCAGCTTGATGAAAATGACTTTAAGAGTCAACGGGGGCGATTCCTATGGTCAGGTGACTGCTGGTACACCATTAATGCGCTCCCGAAAAGTGCAAAATGACCACAGTAGTGAATGGCTAAATTTGGGCTGAAATTTGGCGCGAAGGCACCTCAGCCAAAGCAATCGAAAGGCCTTCCAGGGCACACCTGTGATCTTTATAACTATCCCCGGATTTTGTTGTAGCCTCCTCTGTAGCCTCCCGGCAATTTAGCGCAGCATTAACCAATAGTACAGAGACATGAATTATAGACACTATCCTGTATATCTTTTAATGGTTTGTATGCTACTGGGTGGGAATACGGTTGTTGCCCAGGACCGAGGGGAGCACTCATTTACCGTGACTGCAAATCCGTCATTCTACATTTTGGGAGGGTACAGCGTCAAGGGCTATTACATTCTTCCGAAAAGATGGTCCTTTGGACTGGCCGTCGAAGCTGGTTTTGAAATACCCGACTTTGCCAGAGATCAGTTCTTCGCAAACAACGACGATATCGCCGTAAATTGGGATTTTCTCGTCGGAGTAGAAGCTGTCTATCGATTCACAGACAGCGCCATTAACAAAGGCCTTTTCACGCAAGTTGCCTTGGGCTATGAGGGATGGACCATCACCTCAGATGGCGGCGAGGAAGACGACTTCCAAAACTGGTACGCTAGTCTCGGAGCGGGCTACAATTGGTTTCCATTTAAGAAGCCGAATTTCTTTCTGGGTGGCACTTACAGCTTGATTTTTATCCTGAACGAAACCGACGAAAGGGAAGCGGGGGAGAGCGTTTACAACATTCGCCCGGTCGTACCTCCTTCTCTGATACCAACGATTCATGTAGGGTGGCGATTTTGAGTGCTTCCGCTAGCGGAGTATTGATCGAAATACATAAAGGTAAGAAACCACCAGTCCCCGGATTTATTTTAGAGCCCCCTTGCCAAGAACCACAAACACTTTTCTAGTCCTCGTTTATAACGAGGACTCCC
>JBCCXG010000655.1:0-3961 GCA_039191945.1 Bacteroidota bacterium | reverse complement strand
CAGCTGATGATGCTCGAAGAAGTGAATGGAATTTCGCTAATCACCTTGACGCAGGCAGACGCTTTCACTAAGGTATATTCGGAAATGGTCCCTAGATTGAAGGACCGCTCAATGGGCTTGCTCTCCCATTTAGTACCCGCCAAATGCGCATGACCAGGGGTGTAGCCGTTCGCACCAGCGGTGACCGGTGAGTTGCTTTCGCAAATTTGTTGGTTGCCCTCCTGGCACTGAAAGCAGGTCATACAAGGTGTCGCCCAATTGAGAATAACCTTGTCTCCAGGGGCAAGGTCCGACACAGCTGATCCAACGGACTCCACTATCCCAGCGCCCTCATGCCCCATCACGATGGGCTTACCCCAATTCAATGAATCGTGGTCCGTATGACACAAGCCCGCGGCCTTCATTTTGACTAGCACTTCATCCTCATCAGGCGGCTCTAGTATAGTATCCTCTATGGTAAAAGAGCCATCACCCTTTGCTACTGCCGCTTTGGATTTTGTCGTCATAGTTCCAAGTTTCATTTACAATGATCACCCTTATCCCGTATTAGTAAATCGTTTATTTTGACGATAAACTATGCTATTTTGTAGGCTATTCTTCGAAAGACCTTTGAATTGAAGCAGAATAAATAAGCTTCAACCTGGCTAGAGTGAAGTCCAAACAATGAAGGCACTATTTGAAAAAGTTGATATTGATAAGGGCGAAGGTATCCACGCCTTCCAATTTGAGCAGGACTATTTTGATATGCCCTATCATTTTCACCCAGAATACGAGCTGACGCTGATCCTGGAAAGTTCAGGCATGAGGTATGTGGGTAACAACATCTCAGATTTCGAAACGGGGGACTTAGTCCTGCTAGGAAGTAGCCTCCCACATTGCTGGAAAAACGAAAAGGATCACCAGGGGACAAGCAGATCGATCGTCATCCAATGGAGCCCTGAACTCATTCACGATACGCCCCTATTCACTCCCATCCGTAGTTTGTTACAAAAAGCCCAAAAGGGGTTGAAATTGCCAAATGACGGTGATGACACGGTACCTCACTTGATGCGGGAAATTGTCCGCTCGACCGGTATCAATCGCTACCTGGGTCTTGTCCAGGCCCTGAGTCACTTAGCTTCAATGGATAACCTAACCTATATCGCCGGCGAGTCCTATTCATACGATTTGAGTAGCAGCACGACGACGCGGCTCGAAAAAGTGCAGTCCTATGTGCGCGATCACTTCAATGAAAAGATCAAACTGGCTGAAGTAGCTTCGAACCTGCATATGACGGAGCAAGCCTTTTCCCGGTTCTTCAGCAAGGCCATGAAGAAGCCTTTCTTTCTCTTCCTTAATGAATACCGGGTGAACCGAGCCAGTCGACTGATCTTTGAAACCGATCTGCAGATGAACGAGATTGCCTACAAATGCGGCTACGAAAGCCTCCCGTTCTTTTATAAGCAATTCAAAAAATTCAAGGGCTACACACCCCTTGAGTTCCGGAAGATGTACCGCCATGCGCGTAAATAATTATCATTATTGTCATTATTTGCCAGCAATCAGTCCAACGCAAGGCAGAATAGATTAGTAATTGATCAAGATACACGAAACCCCTTTCTTGGATTTTCCAGTCTTTTGGGGTTAAACCGGATTCGTTATTAGAATCTTGTTATGAAGGCCTGGCCGGCCGCGCATAAGGTTCAAGAAAATCAGGCACTTGGATGAGGAGTCATAATTAACCATTATGGCGACGAGTCAACAGAGTGTTAAGTGTCCTGGCGGGGAACCGCTGATTTTGAAGCAAGGCGACCGGCCAGGTTTATGTCTGGAATAGAGAGGCTAATGACGATTCCGGGTTAAAAATCCATCGAATGAAAAAGAGCGAATTCCCAGATGCATTCAGTGAAGCACGCGGCGACAAGGGAACGGGTCAATATGACGACCAAGGCGATGAAGTGACCATGCTGCTGCGATTGAAGGATGTGCGAAAGACCGCCAAAGATTGGCAGACCTTCCGATCACAAGACGAGCGACCGGGCAGGATCGTTGTTCCTACGGAAGTGGACATTGCGGTCGTTCGTCAGATCCCTTTCGAGCTCGATCCTCCCAAGCACACAGATTATCGGGCGCTCGTCGAACCATGGTTCAAACGACCCGATTCCCCGGAATACCGAAAGAAAATCGAACGGATCATTTCAGCGCTCATCGATGAAGTCACGGCGCAGAAGACAACGGAGGTGGTCGAAGGCTTCTCTTTAAGACTGCAATCCCGAGCGCTCACCGTCCTACTCAACCTCCCGTATGAAGAGGCAGACACCTGGATCTCCTGGGGTACCCATGTCTTTAGAAGCGAGGACAACCCTTTGGACGGCGATAAGGCTCAGGTACTTTACCAATACATCGATGCCCAAATCGAAAGAGCCAGCCAAAAGGCGGGAGATGACCTATTTTCAGTTCTATTGAACACCGAAGTAGACGGTCGCAAAATGACCAAAGAGGAAGTGAAGGGGGTCATGGTCCTCACTTTCGCAGGCGGGCGGGACACCGTGATCAACGCGTTGACGAATACGATCGCGTACCTCGGGGATCATCCTGAGGCGCTGGAATACATTCGGCAAAATCCCGACAAGATCACGTTTGCCGTCGAGGAGCTCGTGAGGTACTTCTCTCCGCTGACCCACATGGGCAGGGTCGTCGACGAAGATGCCACAGTCTGTGAGCACGCCGCCAAAGCCAGCAGCCGGGTATCGCTATGTTGGGCTTCCGCCAATCGTGACGAGACGGTATTCGACAATCCCAATGAAGTGGATCTGGAACGCAAGGCCAACCCTCATGTGGCGTTCGGCTTTGGGATCCATAAGTGTCTTGGGGCCACCCATGCCCGACAACTATTAAGAACATTGCTCTCCGTGCTCTCGCAAAAAGTCAAGGCCATCCACCTGCTGGAAGCGGACGATAAAATCGAGGAATGGGATGACTTTCATCGAAAGGTGGGGTTTGATCAATTGACAGCGCGATTCGAAAAAATCTAAACCCATAAGAATGGCAAAAATTACCTTCATCACGAAAAGCGGCGAATCCACCACCTTCGAGGCAGACGCCGGCAATATCATGGAGCTCGCGGTAAATAACAGCGTCCAAGGCATAGAAGGAGAGTGCGGAGGCGTATGCTCCTGCGCCACCTGTCATGTCCATGTGGCACCCGACTATTATGAAAAGACCGGCACTCCTGGCGATATCGAAGCGGATATGCTGGAACTGGATGACAACGTCAATGAATACAGTCGCCTGGGTTGTCAAATTGATGTATCTGAAGAATTAGATGGCATGGTACTTCACGTAGCCAATAAGTGAAGTGAGTACCTCGGGCCAAAGATGCGTGATCATTGGAGCCAGCCACGCGGGCGTGACGTGCGCTTTCTCCCTTCGGAAGGAGGGCTACAGGGGCACGATCACGCTGATTGACAAAGACCCACACCTCCCGTATCACCGACCGCCCCTAAGCAAGACGTTCCTGACCGAGGATCAGGACATTGGCAAGTACCAATTGAAGCCCAGGGAGAGTTACGAAAAAGAGAGCATCGAATTGATGCTTGGTCACGCTGTAGTCGATGTCGACAAAGCGGCCAAAACCATCTCACTGGCGGATGGACAGGTATTGCCGTACGACCAATTGGTCCTGGCGACCGGCGCACAGGCGCTGGTCCCTCCGATCTCCGGCATCCATGAGTCTGATCGCGTGTTTGTCCTGAGATGCGCCGATGATGTGCTGGCGATCAAGAACCACTTCTTGGAGTCATCGGCGAAAAGCGTGCTCATCATTGGCGGTGGATTTATCGGGCTGGAAATGGCGGTCCTCTCTCTCCAGGAGCGTGACTTCCACGTTCCTTTTCCTAAAGGAGGCCGCCATTTCCAGCCCGATAAATCCACCGCCAATGATGAGCACGCTTTTCGCCGATGACTCCAAGAAGTGGTTCTT
>JBCCXG010000654.1:0-3974 GCA_039191945.1 Bacteroidota bacterium | reverse complement strand
GTGAGTCGGAATCTCCTTCCTTGATACTTGTAAATCAATTGCTCATGATCCAGTCCCATAAGATGGAGTAGCGTGGCGTGAAAATCGTGGATGTGTACAGGATCCTTCACAATGTTGTAACCAAACTCATCGGTCTCGCCATAGCTAATGCCCTGCTTGATGCCGCCACCAGCCATCCAGATACTGAAGCATCGAGGGTGATGGTCACGGCCATAATTGTCCGGTGAGAAACGGCCCTGACAATAGTTGGTCCGACCAAATTCTCCGCCCCAGATCACTAGCGTATCATCGAGCATGCCGCGCTGCTTCAAATCAAGCACCAGTGCTGCAGACGCTTGGTCCACATCGAGGGCCTGCTGGGACATCTCATTGGGAAGGTTGCCATGCTGGTCCCAGCCCTGGTGATACAATTGTATGAATCGCACGCCATTCTCCGCCAGCCTCCTCGCCTGTAGGCAGTTGGCCGCATAGGTGCCAGGGATCAAGGCGTCAGCGCCATACATCTTAATGATGGACTCTGACTCGCCGCTCGTATCCATCACTTCTGGAACGGACATCTGCATGCGATAGGCCATTTCGTACTGCGAGATGCGTGATTGGATCTCCTCATCCTGCACCTCATCGTAGTGGGTGTTGTTGAGTTCCGCGATATGATCCAGCATTTCGCGCTTGTCATCGCGGGTGATGCCTTCGGGATCATTGAGGTACAATACGGGATCTTTACCCGATCGCATGAGTACACCCTGATGTCTCGAATCCAGGAATCCACTGGACCAAAGCTTGCTGTAAAGCCCCTGGCTGTTGCCTTTCCCACGTGAAGTGAGGACGACAAAAGCGGGTAGGTTTTGGTTCTCACTTCCCAGACCGTAGCTCATCCAGGCGCCCATGCTCGGGCGGCCGGAGTTCTGATTGCCCGTTTGGAAAAAGGTGATGGCCGGGTCGTGGTTGATGGCCTCCGTGTGCATGCTCTTCACAATGCAGATCTCATCGGCAATCTTCCCGATGTGTGGGAAGTAGTTGCTCACCCAGGTCCCGTTGTCACCAAATTGGCTGAATCCAGCGTAGGATCCTACCAGAGGGAACTTATCCTGATTGGCCGTCATCCCTGTCAGTCGTTGATCTCCACGGATCGAAGCGGGTAGATCTTCCCCCATTCGTTTATTAAGCAGCGGCTTATAATCCAGTGTTTCCAATTGGGAAGGCGCCCCCGCCTGGAAGAGATAAATAATGCGTTTTGCCTTGGGTGCGAAATGAGGAATACCCAATGTAGGCGTACTGGCTATTTCCCCAGACTTACGACCTGAAAATAGATCAGGGATCATCAGTGATCCCAGGGCTACCGTCCCCAAACCAATACTCGCCTTGGAAAAGAAATGCCGTCGATTGATGTTCAGTCGTTCGTCATTCAGATTTGCTGAATCATCCATACTATTCCTTGGTTATCGTTTCGTCAAGATTGTACAATACTTGCGCCACCATCATGAGCGCAGCGGCGTCTTCGGGGTCTTCTGCCGTCTGTTCGTACTGTCCGACCGAAAGCAGCTGCTCTGCTTCCTCTTCGCCGGCACTGAACTTTTGCTTACTGGACTGTTGATAGTCCAGCATCAGATCCAATTCTTCCTCACTCGGATCCCGAATCAAAATGCTATTGAACAAATATTTGATCGCCTCCTCTTCGTTGTCTACTTCATTGGAGACATTCGATGCCAAGACTCGTGCGGCTTCCAATACCTGCTCGTCATTTTGAAGGGCCAAGGCCTGTAGGGGAGTGTTCGTTTTTTGCCGGCGCACCTCACAGAGATCCCGGTTGGGGGCATCGAAGATAGTCATGGTCGGAGGGGGCAATGTTCGCTTCCAAAAAGTATACAAGGACCTTCTGTACAATGCCTGGCCAGAATCCGGTTGATAGGACGTCAAGATACCTCGATTGTTGCCAGCGTTTGTTTCTTCCCAGAGACCCGGAGGCTGATAGGGTTTGACGCTGGGACCTCCGACCTCATCGTTGAGCAAACCGCTTGTGGTGAGGATATAGTCTCGTATTTCTTCCGCACTCAATCGGAAGCGTGGTCCACGGGCGAAATAGACATTTTCGGGGTCGAGCGCTTTCTTCTCAGGTCGTATCACCGAAGATTGGCGATAGGTGGCACTTAGCATCATTTGTTTCAGCAAGTACTTGATATCCCAATCATTCTCCACAAACTCTACCGCCAACCAATCGAGCAGTTCTGGATGGGTCGGCAACGCACCTTGGTTGCCGAAGTCCTCGGTGGTAGTGGTAATCCCCCGACCAAAAAGCTTGGCCCATAGTCGATTGACATAAACACGTGCGGTCAGCGGATTGTCCTCGTCGACCAGCCACTGTGCCAATCCAAGTCGATTTCGTGGGTACTCTTCGGAGAAAGGCAGGACTGCCGCGGGCGTCGTGGGTCCTACCTCATCAGTCGGCTGATCATAATTTCCTCGGGATAAAACATAGGTCTTCTTGACTGCCGAATCGTTCATAACCATGACATTCAGCGGAAGGGAATCCTTTTTGTTGACAAAGGACAGAATACCCTCCAAGTCTTCATCTTCGACGCTGATGAAAGGCGCGTCTGCGTAGTACTTGCGGTTCTTGGCTTGAACCGCATCCATCTGCAACCCTTTCTCATCTACGTAATTGAAAAACGAATACATGCTGAAGTACTCTTTCTGCGAGAGCGCATCATACTTATGATCATGACATTTCGCGCACTCCAGGGTCAATCCCATGATACCTTTGCCGAGTGTATTGGTACGGTCGGTCACATAGGTTGAGCGGTATTCTTCATCGATGACTCCTCCCTCCTGCGTGATCGGGTGGTTGCGATTGAAGCCGGTCGCGAGCATGTGCTCCTTCGTCGCATCGGGCATAAGGTCCCCGGCTAGCTGCAACGTCAGAAACTTATCGTAGGAATAGTTTTCGTTAAAGGCATGGATCACCCAGTCTCGCCAAGGCCACATGGTGCGATAGCTATCGTCCTGATAACCGTGAGAATCAGCATAACGCGCCACATCGAGCCACTCACGCGCCATCTGCTCTCCATAGGCTGGCTTTGACATGTAATAGTTAATAGCACCCTCATAGTCGGCCATTTGCTGATCTTCGATGAATCGATCCATCTCATCCTTCGTCGGAGGCAATCCGGTCAGATCAATGCTCATTCTTCGGAGAAGCTTACTGGCAGAAGTCTCTGGCTCAGGTGTGAGTCCGGCACTTTCCATCGCATGGAGAACGTATTGGTCAATGTCATTGCGCACCCATTCTTCGTCATCAACCTCAGGTAGCGCCGATTTCTCAGGAGGAAGGTAGGACCAGTGTTTTTCGTACACTGCACCTTGTTCGATCCACTTCTCCAATATCAGTTTTTCCCGCCCAGTGAGCTCAAGGTGTGTTTCCGGGGGTGGCATGACGATCGATTCGTCTTCCGTGTGAATTCGGTCGATCAATTCACTCTGGGAGATTTCCCCAGCCAATACGGCAAACTTTCCAGGATTCTCCGGTAGCTCCGCTTTGGCGTCGGATTCTATGTCTAGCCGAAGTCCAGCTTTCCGCTCTTTGGCGTCCGGACCATGGCACGCGAAGCAGTTGTCCGAAAGGATCGGCTTCACATGAAAATTGAAGTTGATAACCTCAGGAATGGCCTCGTCTCCAGCTACTGAAATCGCTCCCTGATCGTCGTTGGGGAGCAACAACCAAATGACAAAAAAGCAAAAGACAATAAGGCTTACGATTAAAAGGTTATCCCTTTTCATAGATCAACTTCACTTTGCAACTAAAATAAATATTCCAAGGCTAAATCTGCTGTATTCTGCATGTTAAAATGCTTCCATTCGCAGAAACAAATTAAATACAGCATAAACGTGCATAAAAACGCATTAAAGCGCGTAAACCTCACCGTTTCCACTGTCGATTACGCAGATTATTCCCCTGCTTGTTAATTGATCATTATCAG
>JBCCXG010000653.1:0-3985 GCA_039191945.1 Bacteroidota bacterium | reverse complement strand
TCAGCCTGGAATTTCTTCAGGGCGTTTCCGTTTTTGTCGTACTGACCAGGAGTCGCCGTGAATTCAACCTGACCAAAACCAGAAGAATTAACTTCAATCTCCTTGCCATCGTAGCTCATCTTGGGAGTCACTCCTGATGAAGAGGCCGCGATGAACATTTCGGCCCGGTATGTCGCACCAGCGGCAACGTACTTGGACTCAGGACGTACCATAGGGATGATTTGATCAAACTTCAAATCTCCCGCGCCCACTTTCTTACGAAGAATATCCAGCGCGCGTGTCTCGTAGCCCAAAAGTCTGGACTGGAACTCACTGATCGTCGCGATCCCTGCAGGGGTTGGAGAGCTAGAAAACTCCAACTCGGCAAATTTCTTGTTCTTCTGATTGTTGTCGTGCATGTAGATCGGGTGATCATTGGCGTCCAGCGCCAACTTTTCAAAGTGCGAAAGCTCTTCCTGATCTACACCCAACTTCGCCAGCTCAGACTTCACATTGTCTACATAGGAGTCCAATACTTTCTTCAGCTCCTCTCCGTGTCCCTGGCCACCTTCAGCCTCGGACATCATGTAGTGGCCCACAGCATCGTAGTCTGTCTTTCCCTTGAGGTGTCTAGAGTCACCTTCGTACTCAGGCTCATGCCCCTCTTCGTAGTTGCCAGTCTCCTCGATAAAGGCCACTTTGAACTTCGTGAGTTCAGTAACAGCCTTATCCGTTTGTGCTCGCAGATCTTCAGCTACTTTGACAACCGCCAGGTCAGCTTCTCTATTACCCGTCTCCTCTACAGATTTTTCCAAGCTCCGTAACGTCTCAGTATTTCGCTGAGATGTCTCATCATTGGCTCTTTTCAAGCTCTCGTTGATGAATACAAACTTGTCGATCACAGTGGAACTCACATTTAGCGCCAACAGAGCTGTCAGCACCAAATACATCATTCCGATCATTTTCTGACGTGGGGTTTCTTTTCCTCCGGCCATATCCTTAGGGTTTTAGGTTATTTATTGGGCTCCACCACCAGGCGTAGACGTGGATCCTCCACCTCTCATCGCAGTGAGCATGCTGCCATATACTCTGTTGAGAGAAGCTAGATTGGTGGTCAAACCATTCAACTGCTTTTGGAACTCGGCCGTTTCCTTGCCAGCATTCGCCATTCCCTCAAGTGCTTCCGTCATGTTGGAGTAGAACTTATTGAGTGCCTTCGTATGGCTCTGCGAATCCTTTAGCTCCATCTCATACAATGCATTCAGTGCACTAAGACTTTTCGTCACATTCTGCACTTGGCTGTGATATTCCTTAGCGTCCTTGGTCGCATCTGCCATAGAGCTCATAGCAGTGACTGTCGAGGCGTAAGACCTATTCATGTCTTGCATCGACTTAGAAGCCGCGGTAATGTTCTTCGCGTAATCGCTCGTTGCAAGTGAAGCGTTGCCCAAGTTTGTCATTTTCCGAGCGGAATCAGCCAGATTTCTCATGCCATCACCCAAACTCTTGATCAACTCAGGACCAACTTTTGCGTCAGCAAGCATTTTGTCCATCTGCTGAGCAGATCCTGTACCGCCCTGACCCACAGCCTTTCTACGAGCAGGACCTTCATAATCATCTGCAAGCTCTGGATAAACTTTGGCCCAATCTGGTTCCTTATGCTTAGGCTCAAATGCACTCAACAAGAAGATGATGGCTTCAGTCGTCAGTCCAATACCTAGCATTTCACCTGCACCTGGGAGGTGAAGGATCTTAAACATGGCCCCTACAATCACGATTGCAGCACCAATTCCATAGACTTTCGGCATGATCGTCGAAAAGAGAAGCTCCGAAAATCCACCTTTTTTACCACTCATTATTTCGTTATTTAGGTTAGTAAATTATCGATTAAAGAAAGTATTAAAATTCATAGCCAGATGATCGGCCCAGGTATGTCATAGCGCACCGGAAGCCCAAAGATGATCGAGTCGAATCTTTGTGCTCAAAGGATCTCGTTCCGGTTTCTAAGAAGTAAGCAATATCTTTCCATGAACCACCGCGTACGACTTTCGAGTCAACGCGCTCGTCGAAGTAGGTAGGGTTCAAATCCCACACCAATGGCACGGCAGCGTGTATAAATGCATCTTCACACCATTCTGCCACGTTCCCAGACATATCATAGATACCATAGTCATTGGCGAAGAATGTTGCTACTGGTGAAGTGTACGCAAAACCGTCATCAAAATAGTTACCACGGCCCGGCTTGAAGTTCGCCAGCAAACAACCTCGTGCATTCCTTATATAAGGGTTACCCCAAGGATATTTAGCCATGTCTCGTCCACCGCGAGAAGCGTACTCCCACTCGGCTTCTGAAGGCAGTCTGAAATTTGGCATAATCGGCAGTCCGACCTCTGTTCGGTAATCATTGAGGTGATTGGTCCTCCAAGTACAAAAATATTGGGCGGCATTCCAGTCAACTCCGACAACCGGATAGTCGTCAAAAGCGGGATGTGACCAATAATAGGTGACAAACGGGTCTCCCATGTGATGCGTAAAATCTCGGACCCACACGGAGGTGTCAGGAAGGAGATCCGCAATAGAATAGCCCGCCGGCAAATCCACTTCAGAGCCTTCAGTTAACTCTTGAGTGAATTGACGGTATTCGTTGTTTGTGATTTCTGTTTCGTCGAGGAAGAAGGCACTGATCGTTACCTGCTTATTGAAATTGATTTGGGTGGCAGCTACATCTTCGTCCGCTTGACCCATGTGGAATGTACCAGAAGGCACGGCTACCATGCCAAATGGACGGGTCATTTCCCAACCCTGGCGGTCTTGAACGCCCACCAATTCTCCGAAGTCCTCATGACCTCCAGCACCGCCTATTCCGAATAGGCCACACCCCTGAAGAGCCACAATTCCACCAAGGAGAAACCATGTAGATAACTTGTTAACACGCATAATAATCATAACACCTTTAAGACTTGCAAGTATGTAAAATAAACAGACTTAAGCAAAAATTATTGTGCCTTAGCGAGGTAAATATATAATCTTAAAAGGGAGGCCCGCAAATTTGAATTGCAAATAATAGGACCAGCCGGTAAAAGACCGGTTCAAAAAGAAAATCTAGGTGACTTGACTGGTTTCTTGCCGCCAAACCGGAAATTTGGGACATTGTAGCGCACCACAAATTCGTGCGAAGTGGGCTGCTTCGCATCCTGTTCATTGACTATAATATCGAGGGCATATCCTACCTTCAACTCATTGTTGGCCAGAAAGCTGTACCCTAATAATACGACCAGTGCCTCACTGCGACGAAACGACAAGCCACCCCAAGCAAGGTTCTTGTAATCCATCATCATGTTGATATCGAAGGTGTATGTGTTGAGGTCAGAGCGAACCAAGAGTGAAGGTGTGGCGTCAAGGTTTCTTGTCAGAGGAAAGGTGAATCCCGCCGTTGCATTCAAGCCCATCTCCAGCCTATTCAGTAAGCTGTCAATGCCGAAGTTAAATTCGGGCTCGAGTAGATTGGTAGCGCCTACTCCAATAAAGAGGCTCTTGTCAGTTTGATAGAACAGTCCGGCTCCCAAATTGAAAAGCCCTTGGGTCTCTCGCGTGCCCACATTAAATGGATCACTAGGATCATTGAAACGAAGCTCATCAAACTTCAACGTCCTCGAGAAGAACCCTGGCATCAAGCCAATACTCAGGGAAGAAAATCGTAGCGGAATGGTGTATGAAATAGGGATCTGAACAGCAAAGTTGCTTTGCGGTCCAAGGTTGTCGTTGACGATGGTCGCACCTATACCGGAAATGTACCGCTCCACAGGAATGTCAACGGTCAGCAATTGCGTGCTCGGTGCTCCACCAGAGCCATCAAAAGAAGAAGAGTATCCTAACCACTGGGACCTGTGCTGCAGTGTGACCGTGCTCAGCTTCTCACTACCTGCTGCTGCAGGGTTGAAGAACGTCCGGTTGAACATGTAGTAACTGAAGAACGGATCATTCTGCCCGAATGCAGCAAGCAGAC
>JBCCXG010000652.1:0-3991 GCA_039191945.1 Bacteroidota bacterium | reverse complement strand
TTGTCACCAAGCACCTCATTTTTATCACCCTGAACGAGTTCGTAGGAAAAGACCTGAAAAAAATCCTTGCTGGCATGCCAACCTTTCGCCGCTATCTGCTGCTCACCATACGAGAAGACCCCCTCTCTGCTCCGCCAAGTAAAAAAGTCATTGACGCTTACAGCATATTCAACTTCAGGCATCCCTTCTAAAAGAGCGCTTGCCAACGGTGCAGGAGTGAATGATTCTGTTAAGATTCCCTGAGTGGTTTTGACATTGAGTAGCACCTGATAAAGCTGGCTGTCCTTTTCGTGGAATCTGTCCACCCCTAATTCGTCACTAACCCATAGATAGATCATGATGACGCTAGCCAGGCCGGTTGAGAGTCCGACGATATTAATTAGGAATGATGTTTTGTAGCGCTGAAACCCCCTCATGGTCATGACGAAGTTGTGCTTTAGCATGCCGTATTGATTTAATCGAACATGACCGCTGAGTTTCTTCACGAGTGCGGGACGCAGCAGTAGCACCGCGCCCCAGATGTATCGCCGTCGGGCACGGAGCAGCCCATGTTTTTTCACATTGTCCTGAAACTGCTCTGCCATATCACCCTCCAGCTCTTCCAAATAGTTGGGGTTGAGCACGCGGCGGAGAAGGCGTAGTGGCCAGCGAGGGGGTGCTATGGGATTACTACTATTCATCTTTGAGTGTCTGAACGGGATTGGTCGATGAAAGCCTCATCGTCTGAGGCACGATGGTGATTAACCCCAAAACAAACAGTACAATCGATCCTAACAGAACGGTACCCAATCCAAAGTCGACTCTTACAATCAAGTAATCCAACCAAAGCGTATTGATGAAGTAGCTTGCAGGAGCGGCAATGAGGATCGAAATGCCTAGGAGTACGAGGAATTCTCGTGAAAGCAAATAGGTCAAATTAAAAGTATCTGCGCCTAAGACTTTTCTGATGCCGATCTCCTTAGTACGCCTTTCTGTGGCATAAATCGTAATGCCGAGCAACCCTAAACAAGCAATCGATATCGCCAGAAAGGCAAAGAACCCAATGACTGATACTAAATCGAAGATCCCCTTGTTGTTACCCGTCAATTTGTCGTCAAAGAATTCGTACTTGAAAGGATGAATCGGATCCACAGTCTGCCATTTTTCTTCAAGCTGAGCAATCGTAGCTTGTCTATCTATCCCCTCTACTTTCAGTGTAATGAAATGAAACTTTTCTGGCTCGTTCCTAAGTATAACCGGTCGAATGATCTGGCGTAGAAAGACCAAGGAAAAAGTAAAGTCCTCTACGACTCCTACTACCTTCAGAGATTGTCCTTTGGCAGTTTCAAAAGACTCACCGATGATATCCGCAGGCTGTTCATACCCAAAAGTCTTCATCATCTCCTGACTGACGAGGATCGATTTGCCAGCACCTCTCCCATCACTTGGAAGGTTCCCACCCGCAATAAGTCGGATGTCCAGTGTATTGATGAATCCCTCATCCACGCTTAAGTCAATCACTTGTGCGCCTTCCGTCTCGCCTGCTGGTTTGAGGGTAATACCATCATTGCGGCCGCCTCCTGGAAGGTAGGCGCAAGCCGAAATCCCCGCAACCCCAGGGACATTTTGTAGCGCACTTTTGACCAGCTCGTAGTCATTGCTTTGAAGGTTTACGCTGACCACGTTGTGGGCATCAAAGTTGTATTCGTATTGCATGAAATGCCGAAACTGGTTGAATCCAAGAATAGAGGTCACGATCAAAAAGAGGGAAATCACAAATTGGACGATGGTGAGAAGTTTGCGCATTCCCAATTTGCTCCCAGCTCCTTCATGTTGATTTTTTAATGCCCTGACCGGTCGAAAAGCCGATAACCTCAATGCCGGGAAAATGCCGGCTATCACGCCTATGGAAAATGCAAAGCCGATGAAGATGAGAAGCGTAACAAGGTTGCCTTGCAATTCGAGATTGAGATACTGATTCACCCAAAGGTTCAAAAATCCCGCCCTGACAAGAAGTAGGATTCCAATGGCAAAAAGCAAAGCCAGGAATGCGGTGACCACAGACTCTCCCAGAAATTGAAAGACCAGATCTCTTCTAGCAGCTCCATTGGCTTTCCGAACACCTATTTCTTTAGACCGGGTTAACGCCCGTGCGATGGATAGATTCGTGTAATTCAGGCAGGCCGAAACCATGATGACAAACGCCAGCCCCGCCAAAATATAATAAGCAAACATGGGCAAGCCGATCAGTGGATCATTTCCCAATACCGGACCAGGGGTTATTTTGGTGAGCGCTTGCGCCTTGAAAACCGCACTTTTCAGCCTTTCATCATCGCGGTACTGAATGGTCGATAGGTGCTGCAACGCGGAGTTGAGCTGTGCTTCATTGACCTGATCCTGCACCCGCACGTAGGTATAACTCTGCGAGTAGTCGCCCCATTCCGCGGATGCGTCGTAGATCCTGTCTTCTCTGTACAACCGGTCAAGGGATGAAGCAGAGACAAGCACCTCAAAGGAGAGGTGAGTTTTGGACTCTTGTTTTGCCAGCACACCCGTGACGGTGTAAGTCCCCCAAGGTACTGGCGCGTACCCTTCTTCTGTGAAGATATCCAGCCCTCTATCAGAAAAATCGATGGTTTTACCGATGGGGTTCTCCTGGCCAAAAAGCTGTTCGGAGATTCGTTGCGTCATCACCATAGTGTTGGGCTCCGACAAGGCACTGTTGGGATTTCCTTTTTCCAGTTGATAGCTAAATACCTTGAAGAAGGTGGGATCGGTAAAGTACCCTTTGATTTCAGCGTAGTTTTGACCGTAGACTGCATCGCCCCCAAAGCCTTTTCGCAAGCTTGTCACCTCGCTGATGATTGGGAAATCTGCTCTCAATGCTTCCGCTAATGGTCCCGGAGTCGTCGCATAAGGCTGTCTGTGATCCTCCGGTTGAATAAGAATCCGATAAATGTGATCCTTATTGACGTGGAATTGATCGTAGCTTTTCTGATCCGCCAGCATCAAAATGATAAGCATGCAAACGGACATGGCCACCGCTAGACCAAAGATATTGATTAACGAAAATGCCTTGTGTCTTAGAAGGGTCCTGAGGCCAATTTTGAAGTAGTGTTGAACCATACCATATTGATTTAATCGAACATCGCCGCTGAGTTGCTTCACGAGTGCGGGGCGCAGCAGCAGCATCGCGCCCCAGATGTATCGGCGTCGGGCGCGGAGCAGCCCATGTTTTTGTACATTGTCCTGAAACTGCTCTTCCATATCACCCTCGAGCTCTTCCCAGTAGTTGGGCTTGAGCACGCGGCGGAGTAGCCGCCAGGGCCAGCGAGGGGGTGGTATGGGAGAGTGGTTATTCATCTCATAAATCTCTAGCCAATCGAAATCCTAGCGTTGGTAAACGTGTTGCTGGGTCTCTGGCATTCCTATCCCTTACCCGCACACTGCTTACCCGATGACTGAAGGACCCGCCTCTCAGAATTTTAGAGTCGAATACCTTTCCTATATGATCGCACGGATAGGGCACTTTAGCATCGCTGCACCATTCCCAAATATTTCCGCTCATGTCATATAAACCGAGTTCGTTGGGTTGTAAAAGACCTACAGGCCTAGGCCCATTACCCGCATTGTCAGTAAACCAGGCAACTTCCGTCGCAGTATGGCTACCGCTGTATTGGTATCCCTTGCTTTTCAATCCGCCTCTTGCAGCAAACTCCCACTCCTCTTCTGTGGGCAACCGGAAGGTTTGACCTCGAATCGAATTGAGCCTATTGATAAATACTTGTATCTCATCCCAAGAGACTTTTGCGACTGGACATGCCTGGCAATCGTTGAAATCGGGAGGTCTTGTTCCCATCACCTCAAACCAGTCTGCTTGAGTGACCTCGTATTTAGCTATCGAAAAGTCCTTCACGGTAACATCATGAGGGCATTCATCCGCAATACGCATTTCGGGAGTGCCCCCATCATCGACA
Organism: Bacteroidota bacterium; assembly: GCA_039191945.1. Taxonomy (GTDB): domain Bacteria; phylum Bacteroidota; class Bacteroidia; order Cytophagales; family Cyclobacteriaceae; genus JAWPMT01. Next base: position 35 of record JBCCXG010000652.1, on the reverse strand, counting down.
TCATCATGCCCACCCATCACGAAATATCCGCCAAG
>JBCCXG010000651.1:0-3993 GCA_039191945.1 Bacteroidota bacterium | reverse complement strand
AGGAGGTTTCGCTCAATTGCTTTTCTAACTCATTAGCAAGTGTTGACAGCGAGTCGATTTGCTGATTGCGCTCATCAATGGCCATTGTGCTGGCGCTAAAAAGCCGCGCGAGCTCCTCTTTCTGACCGATCCACGTTTCGTATTTCTCAATGAGTGCATCATCTCCGCTATCGAGGATGGCCTCGCGGACTTTCGTGGTGGCGGCTAGGATGATTCCTTTCGTCGCCAACTGATAGTTATACATTTTCCCTATTAGAGCGCCATTGTCAGCGCTGGTCTCTACGACGAATGAATTGAACTGCTCAAACGTAGGCCGTAGCTTGTTGTAATAGAACTTCGACTTCTCCTGCTCGCTTAGGATCGGGAAGAAGGTGTTGATTTGATTGAAATAGTTTTCAAACGTACCATCGTAAAAGTCGATCGCTAGGTCAACGTTGTCCCTTCTCCAGTTCAGGATTGCAAGCTTCCTTTGAGACAATGCCCACATCGGATGGCCTTTGCCGAGGGATTTCTCCCTGATTTTGTTGGCCTCAACCAGGCGCTTTTCCGCGGCATCTAGATCGTTGGTCGCCAGGTTGATATCACTATAGTTGGAAAGCGCTGATGCGTACCGGGGGTGATCCTCCCCATAAAGTACTTTATACAGGGAAAGCGTCTGGTTGCCATAAGCTCTGGCTTGCTTGATGTCATTTTGGGCCGTGTACAAACGCATAAGGTCACTGGTGACGCGGGCATAGTCCAGTGATTGGTCATCGCCGATCTCTTCGAACATTTCCTTCGCTTCAATCAGATTGGCTTCGGCTGCCTCGTAATCGCCGGATACAAAGTGGATACCTCCAAGGACAGAAAGGGTCAGGGCAACAGGCTGCGATTGCTCACCGTAGTTCGCCTTGTCGGACTCCAGGATGGTTTCATACGCCTCTTTTGCTTCATTGAAGAAGCCATACTCAAAATAAACCTGCGCCAGGTTGAAGTTGGTGACGTCTAATTCAATTTCATTATCACCTCCCATTCTGTTCAACACATTGATCGCCTCCTTCAGTGTGATCTCCGCATCAGGCAGGCGACTCTTGTTGAGATAGAGTTGACCCATGGCATTCAGGATGTTTACATACTCCCTGGACGGGAAGTATCCGGTGTTTTCCAGGATCTGGAGTGCGGTCTGATAGTTTTTCTCAGCTTTAGAAAAAGACCCTTTAATTTCCCAGAAATCACCCTCCGCCTTCAGGCGCATGGCGGATTCGTACGTGTCCTTTTTCACCAAACTTTTTGTGTCCTTGAGTAAATCCAGCCCTTTCTCTGCCTCGTAAGTGAGCGTGTAATGGTCGAGCAGAGACTGTACGGTCATCACGTAGTGTTCATGATCTTCGCTCAGGGTGCGCAGTAAGTTTCGATACAAGGCTTCCGAGGCGTCGTAGTTGCCCACCTCATCCTGGAGGGTCGCCAGATTGAAAACCAGTGTGACGTAGGTATCGCTGGTTTTTGAGATATTTAGCGAGGTGCGCAGGTCGAGCTCCTGCTGATAAAAATCGATGGCGGTCTCATATTCGCCAAGCTCGAACAGATAAGCCTCACCAAGAAAGGAATACATTAGGGCGGTCAAGGTATCTTCCTTTGGAAAAAAGCTCTCCCGAATTGCGTCCTCCTTGTCCAGAATACCGCTGTAGTCCGCTTTCTCATAAAAGCTCTCGAGTTGATTGTAAAGTTTTTCCGCTTTCTTGGATTCGAAAGCGTACTGCGCGTTTGCCTGGCAGACAGTGAGCACCAGCAAACCGATGAAAAGATTTTTGCAGAAATTCGTCATGGCGGAAAAATCAGCTTCTCAGAATGGTAAAATAACGAAAATTAATTGGATTCTGGGAATGGGAATACGAAGATAACACAATCTTATATGATGTACGGGGAGATGTCCCGACTGATGCGGGAAAAACACCCTTTCAACGGGAATTCAAACCAGGGCAATGACTTGTGAGGATCGAGATGCCTAAATTTCGAATAAAGAAACCGCGCTTAGGCATTTTTTTCTAATAGATCACTATAGCTCATGAGACTCTCCGCCAAGATTCTTGCCGTTCTATTGTTCATTACTGGTTATCAGGCTTTTAGTCAAAACTCATTGGACCTTAATGGGATCAACCAATGGGCCGCAGTATCGACCTCCCCCGACATTGAATTGGATAGTGCCTTTACCATTGAGGCTTGGGTCCGTCCCACTGCCGTGACGGGGAGAAACGTGGTGCTTTCGAAATCTACCGCGCCCACTGGCCCTTATGGTTACATGATTTTTCTGGACACTTTACAGGAACGTATCACGGCGAGGGTAGGCGATGCTGCTTTTGAAGTTTCGGCAGACTCCGCGTGGGAACTAAACGAATGGGTTCACATCGGCTTGACCCACACCGGTGCCGAGCTGGCGCTTTATGTCGATGGGTCGCAAGTAGCGACGGCTTCGAGCCCTCCAAATGCGCAGGTAACCATAGACTCACTAAGGATTGGTGCGGTAGTTGGAGGTGATCCGGGAGACCCCTTCCAGGGTCAGATTGATGACGTCCGATTTCGAAACTCGACCCAATCTGCGGACCTGATCGGGGCGACCATGTTTGACGAAGCGCAAGGGATCGACCTCGTGACCTACTTCACTTTTGATGAAGGTGCAGGTTTCAATTCGACCGATCAGGGTGTTGCGGGAGGTCAGGCCAATTTTGCCAACTTAATGGGGGGCGCTGGATGGTCCGCCAATGAACCTTTTCCACCATCCGTTCCCAATACGATTTTTGTCACGAATAGCAACGACGCAGGAACGGCCTCACTACGGGAGGCAATTGCCCTGGCCAATATCTATAGCGGCTCGGATACGGTGACTATTCAATTTTCAACGGGGGATACGATCAGCATTTCGTCTCCTTTGCCGCGCTCGCTCGCTACCCCTAAGCGGATGGAAGGTGGAGATGTCACCATTGACGGCAATGGGGCCCAGATCTTTACCAACAGTGACTATCTGGAAGTACATGACATGCGCCTAACTAATGCAACCGGAGGACTACTCCATTCTTCCGGAGGGGCACGATCCCTCGTGCAACAGTCGGCTTTTATCAATTGCTCAGTTCGTGCCATCGACGCCGGGCAAGGGCAAATTGATATTCTCCAATCCAGCTTTGTTGCTAACAACATAGGGATTTTCAGCGACGGTATTTCAGTGATCGAAAACAGTACTTTCGCCCAAAATTCAAATGGCGCAGAATTTTTTAAAAATAGCAACCATACGGTAACCAACTGCACGTTTGCGAATAATACCAACTATGGTGTTCGAATCGATTCCAGCGCCGCCGCCAGCACTATTCGCAACTCCATTTTCTTCAATAATACCACCAATGACATTGCGATTTTTGACTTGGTAGCACCGACCAACCACCCCGATAACTTCGCATCGTCATGCGCCGGACAATGCCCCGGAGGATATGACGGGAGTGTTCCCATGTTGGAAGGCTCCCTATCTACTTGTAGCGGTATCATCCAATATTACGAATTGCAATCCGGGAGTCCTGCCATTGGAGCCGCAGACCCTGGACCCGCACCGGCAGTCGACATTTGTGGCAATTTAAGAGATGGCTCTCCGGACGCCGGCGCGTCGGAGTTTTCAGGAGGCCCAGGCCCTGGACCTGCGGGATACAGCTTTGAAAGTCCCACTTTCTCCTATTCCCCATTGGGTGCTACAACTTCCGTTTTTCTTGCGGATGACTCTTTGAGTGGCGCCATACCCCTGGGTTTTAGTTTCGAGTTCTTCGATAATACTTACGATACGGTTTACATCGCTAGCGATGGTTTTTTGACCTTCTTTCAGCAGCCTGTGGGCGTTCCAGTACAAGGCATCCCTAGCCCTTCAGCCCCGAATGGAGGTTTGATTGCCGGCTTTTGGGGTGATCTGGATCCCACCATGGGTGGAAGTATTTTCTACGAAACCATTGGCAGTTCGCCGGCAAGGACCTTCGTAGT
>JBCCXG010000650.1:0-3995 GCA_039191945.1 Bacteroidota bacterium | reverse complement strand
TCAGCAAACCGGCTATTCGATCAACTACGCGAGCTCCAGGGCCGATCAGCAACGCAAGATCTCTAAACAATACACCAACGCGCGACTGGCCGATGTGATCAGAGGGGTTTGGGGCGATGACGCGATCAAGTTGGAGGCTCAGGGAAAAACCATCGATCTGTTGATCGTGAAAAAACCCAAAAAACGCGGCAAAGGTGACTTGAAAGGAACCCTGCTGGATGAAAATGCCCAACCGGTGCCTTTTGCCACGGTGGCCATAAAAGGAACAAACATCGGAGTCAGTACCAATGCGTCAGGCCAATTTGAAATGATGGGGCTGCCTGCGGGCACCCATACCTTGGCCATCTCCTCAATTGGCTACGTACCGACGGAAGCAAGGATTACCATCCGACAAAATGAAACCACTTCAACGACCATCGAAGTCCCGGTGTCGGTACAGGCGCTACAAGAAGTGATCGGAGAAGGTCAAGCTCAGGAAGTCAAAGAGCTGGTAGCATCAGCACAGGCCGTCACCGTGGTAGAGACCCGGGTTGCCAAAGTGCAGACGGCAGATCTGGGGGAAGTCATGGCTAGGACCCAGGGCGTAAATATTCAAAGAAGCGGGGGTCTGGGGTCTAGCGCACAGTTTTCACTCAATGGTCTCACCAACGACCAGATCCGTTTCTTTCTTAATGGTATCCCACTCGATGCGATGGGCTACATCAACGGCCTCGCCAACGTACCGGTCAACCTGATCGACCGCGTGGAGATCTACCGAGGGGTCGTCCCCATCCGCTTCGGCGCGGATGCGCTGGGAGGAGCCGTCAACATCATCTCCAATGGAAATTTTGATGGCACCGGAGGTTCAGCCTCTTATCAATTGGGATCCTTTGGTACGCACCGATTGGCAGCCAACTTCAACCATCGGCCGATCGGTAAGACGCTCTTCATCAATTTCGCAGGGTTTTACGACCGGGCACGCAACAATTACAAGATTGACGTAGAGGTTCCTGACGCACGGGGCAGACTGACTGCCCAAACCGTCGAACGCTTTCATGATGATTACCTCGCGCGAGGCGGAAATCTGGAGTTTGGGTTTCATAACAAACCGTGGGCCGATAAGCTCACCGTCAGGGGATTCTATTCAGCAATCGATCAAGACATCCAGCACAATTTCGTCATGACCGTACCTTATGGCGGCTTAACCACTGGGGGGAGCAGCCTTGGTGGCCTGCTCAAGTGGGAAAAAAGCTGGGAAAATAAACTGTCGATTGAAAATACTGTCGGGCTTGCCTACAACGAGCGCGAAATCCTTGACACCGCTACCGTGATTTACAAGTGGGATGGTGAGTTGGCCAGAGACCTGGGGGGTGACATCATCAGAAGGAGCCCCGGAGAGCGCGGCCGACCCAGTGATGTCACCTTCCAAGATCGGCGATTTTACGATCGGTTTTATTTACAGTATCGTCTAAATCCTCAACACCAATTGAGGCTCTCATCTGCCCCCACCTTCGAAGCGCGAGGAGGCGAAAATGCCTTGATTGGAGAGGATGTGGTAGATCGACTTACCCTGGACAATCAATTGTTCACGTTCATCAGTGGCGTTGAGTATGAATACACGGCATTGGGGGACAAACTCTCCTTCTTGGGTTTTGCCAAGAGCTACGTCCAACACCTGACGACGGATCGAGTGGACAATGGAGGTCAGATCTTCGAAAGTGACCGAAAGACGAGCAACTATGGTGCTGGCGCAAGTCTTAGATACAACTTGAATGACCAATGGCAGATAAAGGCTTCTTACGAGCGGGCGACTCGGCTGACCAACCTTTTTGAGGTCTTTGGCGACGGGTTGTTTATCACTGCGAACCTGGATCTCAGACCCGAACGTAGCCACAATGCTAACCTATCCGCAAAATTCAAAAACACTTACGCCAGCAAAGCCAGCCTGGATGTAGAAACTAACCTATTCTTGAGACAGGTCGAGGATCTCATCCAGCTGTTGGGCACGGATGAGTTTTTCCTTCATGCGAATATTGCCGATGTCGCCTCCCGAGGCGTGGAGCTTACTTCCCGCTGGACGTCAGGAGATCAAAAAGCCAGATTGGAAGCGAGCGGTACTTACATCTCCTACGTCAATAATTCCAACACGGGACCCTACGCTGCGTTCGACGGTGACCGGCTGCCCAATCGCCCCTACTTCTTTGGCAGTGCATCAGGTAGTTATTCCTTTAAGCAATTGACCACAAACCATGATGAATTAGTCGCTTTTATCAATTCAAGGTTTGTCAACCAATTTTTTAGATCCTGGGAGAGTGTGGGACGAAGAGATAGCAAGCAGGTCATCCCTAGTCAGTTTACACAAAATATCGGGTTGACCTACAATACCTTGAAGAACAGTCGCAGGCTGAGTTTCACCGCCGAACTGCAGAACATCTTCAATGTAAAAGTCTTTGACTTTTTCGGCGTGCAGCGTCCTGGAAGGGCCTTTTATGTTAAATCAATTTTCAATTTCTGAACAAACGTTATGACAGTGAATCAATTACTTCAAATGAAGCCGAACGTCTACTTCTTGCTGATTTGCCTGGTGGCCAGTGCTTTGTTGGTAGGTTGTGGAGATGATGATGGAGAGACCGGTCCTGCTTTGGGAAGCGCATTCATCGTACAAAACACCGTTCAGGCACCAGATGCCCCCAGGACTGTTTTTCTCAGTGTCGTTTCCAATCTTACAGACGAGATCGACCTGGCGGACGCTTTTGAATTCAACGGGGGTTCGAGAGCAAGAGTATTCAATGGCCAAGTCTATGTCTTCGATTCCGAAAACCTGGTGGTCATCAAGCACAATGTGGATGAGAATAACCTATTAGTGGAAGAAGATCGATTTTCTGTCTCCCAACTTGGCGCCGCTTCCTTCAACTCTCAGATTGCCTTCGTCAATGATGAATACGCGTTGGTATTGCCCAATGGCCTAAGGCAATTTGTGATTTGGAATCCAACGACAATGGCCATCCGGAGCACGATCGATTTCCCGTCTACCATTCCCGATCCTTTCAATACCTCCAACATTGGGTCGATAAATGTGAGCTCGGATGGCAAAGTCTATATGGGGATGGCTGGTCTTGATTTCCAGAACTTCTCTAATGTTCCAGGAGCACGGGTGACCATCGTTGATCCCGTCACTGAAGAGGTCGATGTCATCTTTGATGAGACCATCGCAGCCGGCACTGAAGGTGCTTTCGACGGAGATGGCAACTATTACTTCAATGCGAATGGCTACTTTGGCCTTAGTCGGTACATCGGTATACCGCAGGATGCCGCTCAGACCATGACGAGGATCAATCAAGGAGAGGAAGCGTTCGACCCCAATTTCAATATTGCGACTACGAGCATCGGGGACCTTGGGCTGCCACAATCCGTCACTATGAAAATGAACGGTGATGCCTTTTTGGCGATAATGATTGATCAAACCGATGAAGAATTACAGGGCAATCCATTTACCTTGACCCAAGAGCCTCCGGTAAAATTGCTTTTGGGAACCACCCAGACTTGGGAGTCCGCAGTGGAAGTGCCTTTTTCAGATGGGTTAAAGTCCATTACAGATATTTTCGTCATCGATGGATCCTTTTATGGCGTGGCGAGGGAGTTTACGAATTCATCCGCTGAAAGCCTTTCTGATATCTATCGGATCTCTGACAGCGGTACCTTAGAGAAACAGACGGAAGGCGTGGGTTGGATCGAGTACATCGCCAGGGTCCGGTAATATTGACCGCGCAGGTTCGGGTGTGCTGCCAGGCCTTCGGGAGTTTCGAGTTCTTCATGTCGTCCGGTGTTTGACCTCCCACCGGTTGCTTGCCGATGATCGCGATTCTAGAAAGCCTTCTGACCCTAGCGGAGAATCAGAAGCATAGACCCGGCTTATTCACTAGTTCTAGCTATTTCTCATCTGACTTCTATACCTCAGTTTTGTAATTAGGTGATTCGAAACAGCAACTATCGGTATGTTCCTGCAAGTTGCTTCG
>JBCCXG010000649.1:0-4009 GCA_039191945.1 Bacteroidota bacterium | reverse complement strand
TGAGGTGGAACTAAAGGAGGCCGTATTGATGTCCAAATTAACGATTACAGGAAATATTAAAGTGAAAGCCGAGCATCTCGAGTTTGTGAAGAGCGAACTGCTCAAGCTGATTCCCATCACCAGAGCCGAACTCAATTACCGAGTGAATGTCATTCTTCAGCACAAATTCGTTCAAAACTGACGCCTTGTGCTCCGCCAGTTTCCCATATGATCCTGGTCCAGATGTTCCACCAACGGCATACCTACCTTCCCAGTACTGCCCGGATTTGAAACTCCCACTATTCACCGAGCCAGGGCGTAGTGCATTAACGATAGACTTAAGGAGACTTGAACGAAGAATTACATTTTTTATCCTAAACAACATGTCTATTCATTTGAGTCGGTGTAAGTCTCTAGTACAGATAGGCACCGACCTCGCCTTCGATCTGTACTTTGATGTGCTCGTCGAGCGTGGTCGCCAGCTCGTAACCGCTGTAGGTCGCGGAAATGGGAAACTGGGCATGACTGCGATTGATCAGTACGGCCGTCTCAAGTTTGCTAAGGTGTGTGGCCAACAAAAACTGCAGGCAGTACGCAAGGGTCCGACTCGTATTGAGTACGTCATCAACCAGGATGACCGACTTACCTTCCAAAATCGCGGTGTCCCAATCCACCCGAATGGAATCCGACGGTTGCGACTTGTCGATGTGCAACTCCAAGAGCTCTACTTTGAAGGCCTGGTCGATTTTGTGGAGCTCGTCCTTGATGAATCGAGCGATCTTGAAGCCCTGATCATGTACCCCAACCAGCATGAGCTGAGGCTCGGTCAGGTTGTTTTCGTAAATCTCCACAGCTATGCGCCGGAGAATACGGATGATCTTGTCTTCTGATAAGATTTGGTTTTTGTGCTCCATGGACGCTTGATGGCCTATGTAGCCAGACCACCGGGCACCGGCATGACTTTGCTGTCCTTGAAAGTAGAGAGGATCACCATGGACTGCATACTGTCTACCACGTCAATCTCACTGACCTTCTCCAACATCAGCTGCTGGTACGACGCGATGTCGCTGGAAATGACCTTGAGGATAAAATCTCCAGAACCAGTGATGTGGTGGCACTCAATCACCTCAGGTATCTCGTTGATCCGGCCGATGAAAGTGTCGATGTTGTTCTTATTGTGCCCACGGAGTGAGACCTGCACAAAGGTACTGACCCCTAAGCCTATTTTGCTGGTATCTAGTTTCGCATGGTAGCTGCGAATGATTCCTGCGTTTTCCAGCTTTTTCACACGCTCAAGCGTGGGAGCGGGTGACAGTCCAATGTCTTTGGAGAGCTGGGCATTGGTGATTTTGGCATTGGACTGCAAAATCTCGAGGATCTTGCGATCGGTATTGTCCAGCTTAATATTGGGGGAATTTAACTTCATGAATTCACTGTTTATGCTTCTGCGGCATACTTGGCTTTTACATCGATCTTGCCAACCGATTTTGTTTTGAAGATGATACTCATTGATTTTAGCTTCACTCTTCAATCAACGAATATATTATCAAAATAATATTTGCTTCGAAGTTAATGAATATAATATTTATTCTGAACTATTTAGTGAAGCTTCCGTCAGAAACAATTTGATTGATGTCTGCAGAAGTTTTGCAGCTACCTCTTGAGGATTCTCTTCGTGTCGGTCTGTCCGTTGTACTCAATACGAAGGACATAAAGGCCTGCATCGAGGTCTTGCATTTGGATGGTAAAGGCCTGTAGGCCGGCTGTCAGATCGGGGTAAGATTCCCGCTTTTCCAACTTACCCGACACACTGACCAAGGACAAAATGACGGACCCATTTTCTGGTAAAACGGTTCTCACAACCGTTTCATCAGTCACGGGATTGGGTCGGGGCTCCTCAAAGATCACGGTGGGCTCGATATTGATACATACTTCGTTGTCGCCAGGCGCGTTGTCCGCGACATCGTAATCTGAATCGACCGCCAGGCAAATGTACCGTGCCCGATTGGGCACATTAGTACTCAACTGGAAGACACGGGTCTCGCCGATTTCTACGATTTCTTGCACCCTATCTCTTGTCGGAAGCTGGTCGTCCACCGTGATGGTGAAGTCCAAATCACCGACCGGCAGGTTGCTCCGGTTCTCCAAGGAGACGATAATGCTGGAGAATTGCGGGTCCTCCTCTTGCAACAACATCTCTCGGATCACCAGGTCGACCTCCGGTCTGCGAATCCTGATGTCCTGATGAAGCGTATCCATGCAACCAAAATCAGACGTCGCCACAAGTGCAATGTCAAAATCGCCACTCTCATCAAATCTGAAATTGAAATCTTGTGCATTGGACAAGGAATCACCATCTAACGCCCACACAAAAGAAGACGCCAACGAGGAGCTGTTGGTGAAACCGATGGCAGTGCCCTCAACGCCAAAAGTAGTGGTCGCCTCAAAATCCGCGGTAGCGGCTGGGAAAACGCTGATCTCCTCTGTATGCTCGTAGAGGCATCCCTGCTGAGTGGTCACGCTCAGTGTCACCTCATTGACCCCATCATCCTCAAAGCGATGTAAGAGCGTACTGCCCGAGCCAATCACTTGACCATTGAGAAACCATGATCGAGAGATGATCGTGTCATTGCCGACGATCGATTCGTCATTGATCGTCAGAAACTCATTCTGGCAGCCGGCAGCTGTCGGAAAGTCCAGGGTCGGGATGTCCGGAACGATGACCGTCTCGGTTCTGGTCGCGGTACAGAGGTTTTGGTTGGTAAGGATCAATGTCGCTTGATAGGAGCCAGGAGCGGGAAACGTGTGCTGGATCGTCTCCTCGTCGTACAAGGTGCCATTGACGCTCCATCGTCGATCCACGATAGGATTGTTGTCGAGGGTGGTGCTTACGTCCGTAAAGGTGAAGGGCGACCCATTGCAGGCTGTGATCGTCTCAAAGGCGACCTCCGCTGCGTCGAAGATGGTGATTTGCCGTAGGAGCTCTGCTTCGCAGCCCTGCGAACTGGTGACCCGTTGCCGTACGAGGTACACTCCGGGGTCAGAGACTTCCTGGACCGGATTCTGATCGTTAGAAAAGAGTTCGTTCTCGATGCTCCAGGACCACTCGGCGATGTCTGCCCCCACGACGGTAGAAGTGTCTTCCAGCGCGACCGCCCCCTCGCAACCTTGGACAATCTGAAATCCAGGCTCCGGCAAACTACCTACGGTGATGCTATCCGTGACGGTCTTGGCACATCCCAGGTCATTGACCGCCGTCAATGAGACCACGTAGGTGGCCGCTGAATCGTAAAAATGCTCCGGAGCGAATTGCGTGCTGGTGAAGTTATTACCGAAATTCCACTGCTGACTGACCGATCCCGTCGTCAGGTTGGTGAAGGTGGTGACGTCCCCATCGCACGTCGGAGTAAAGGAGAAGTCCGTTTCAGGCGAGGGCTCTATGGTGAGGGAACCGGTCGTAATGTTGGACTCACAGCCTGGCACAGAAGACTGAGCCGTGACGGTAAAAGTACCCACCGAAGGAACGTTGATAGCAGGATCTGCACCCTCAAAGACCAGACTTGAATCGGTTTGGACAATCCACTCATAGTCCAGATTTCCGCTGAAGGCAGCATCGTTGGTCAGGTTATTGACCTCCAGGTCCACGGATGCGCAGTATTGCGCTTCATCGAAAAGGAAGACGGGGTCTGGGGGCTGGGGATATATGTCAAAGACCTCGACTGCCTGATTCGTGCAGGTACCATCACTCACGGTCAGCACCACTCGCTTCTCACCCGTAGTTGGGAACTGGAAAGTCTGAACACTGCTGCTCGAACTCCCTTCCCCGTTGAAGTCCCAGCTGTAGCTGAGGCCAGAAGTTGGGTTGGCCACGAAAGTGTTGCTATTCAGGATGCATCGGGAGTCATTTACACCAATCGACACTGATGGAGCTGTATTCGTCGTAACCACCACTTGCTCGGTATGATAAGATACATCTCCATCGCTATCCGCAAGACGCAATGTCACATCGAAAGTACCTGAAGAACTATAG
>JBCCXG010000648.1:0-4010 GCA_039191945.1 Bacteroidota bacterium | reverse complement strand
GTATAGCCAGAGCTCGGTGTTAGCCTAATAATAACTGCAGGAGCCAGAGGTGGACCCGTCGCCACCTACTTGATTTAATCAAGGCGGCCACCAGTTTGCGCTGTAAAAAGGTATACTTAGCCGATAAAGACAGGTTGCCTGGAGACGTGAGCGTCCCCTCAGGATCCATCGGTACTACGGCCTCGTCCGTGGGCTCATCGGTGGCAACGAAGACTAGGGGAACGTCCGCCCCTACGCTCCACTGCGGAGAAATGCCCACCTCCCCGTAGAGGGAAAGGGTGCGATCAGATATTTCTCGTTCGGTCGTGGTGGTCTCATTACCACCTACGTACAGTTCGCTGTAAGTGGGAATAAAGGTATACATGGCTTGAGCATAGCCATGTCCCGAGCCCGGGGACCAAGGCCCTTGACCAAAGGCGGTGATGGGGCAAAGTAGAAGGAGTCTCAGTACGTTTCTCATGAGGCTGTTTTCAATCAGTAGGTATGCTGAGAGGGAACGAGTCACCTCGGAAATTGATTGGGCTATCTGGTGATTTCACCCCAGGACGAAGGTGTTTTGTCCGTTCATTTACAGTTTTTTTCCGTGCAGAGTATTCCATCTCGGGCTGGATCGGCAAGTGCAAAATCGTTATCTTGTATTGATTGTTTTTTTTAATCCGCCAGATGATGAGCAATGCCGATTCTCAAATCCGAGCGTTGATCCGCTTAGCACTCAAGGATGAGCACTTTGCGGACGTAGAGCGCAATTTTGTATACCGCGTGGGTCAGGTCAATAAACTGTCCAAAGATCGGGTGGACGAGCTTGTGAAGGAAGAATTCTCAGACAGCCCTACGCCGCACCAGATCCACTTCGAAGCCCTCACCTTTGATCAGCGATTCGAATACCTCTATGATTTGGTCCAACTGATGAAGGCGGACTACAAGATCTTTTTGAGTGAAATCAAGTTCTGCCAGGAGATCGCGCAGAAGCTGGGCTTTGCCAAAAATGCGGTGCAGGTCCTGTCCAAAAAAGTGTTCGCCGATCCTACGATCACCGCTGACCGAGAGAAGTTGAAGCAAGAGGTGCGCCGATACGTCCTCGCTTAGAGTTGCAGTCTCCTCAGGGCCTCTTCATCTACTACGTCCTGGATCTTTTGAAACAGTTGGCGCTCTTCTTTGCGAACGTGCTTTTCCAACAATAGCCCGATCTCGTTCAGAGTGGCCACCGGGCGTTCCTGCGCCAGTTCGGCAAAGAGTGCTTTCAGCTGCCGCCTTTCTGCCAGGAGTTCTTGCACCAATTGGGCGATTTGTGGATCTTGGTCTTGCACCGCAGGATACAGTTGCGTCTCTTCGTGAGTGAAGTGTGGTACCAACTTATGGTGGTAAAAGGACAATGCGAAGTCCACTTTCCCCTCATGGTCCGTGGGGTAGCCCTTCACAGCTGGGCCATTCGGCTTTGCGACAAGTGCGAGAAAGAGTACACTCCGATGAAAGCGGGAGAGGGGCTGCAGGGCTTGGTGCCGTTTCATAGCTCAGCGAGTCCAGGTTGCGATTTGACTAGCGCTTCACTCTTCGACTACCGATTTACCCAGCTGATGCGAGAGAAACATGCTCAGTACGACGAAAGCGGTAAACATAAAAAAGCCTAACTGCAAGGTGCTCTCATTCGTGGTCAGGATATCAACGTTTTGTGCCACGCCCTGGAGCTGCTTGAGCTGCTCCGAAAGAATCCCGGAAAAACCAATGTAGGCCATGAAGATAGCCACCACCATCACGTCTGCCATGGACCACTTTCCCGTCTTGAATACCATGAAGTTGATCAGCGGTGCACGCTTTAGGTCTTTCCAGTAAATCAGGGCCAGAGAGCACAGCATCTTGGACAGCGGGAAGAGTACGCTGAACAGTAAGACGAGAAATCCCACCGCGAGGAGATTGAACTTCCCTTGCGTAAACATCAGCTGCACAACCTCCAAAATACTTTTACTCTTATAGTACAGGACTTGATCTTCAAAGACCACCGACTCCCCGAGGAGCGTAAACGACATCCTGGCGATCCTCGCGTCGATGTCGATCATCGGGAAGAGTAGCCCCAGTGCCAGTACAGTCAGACACAATACCACGAATAAGGTCAGGTCGTACTTTGTCAAGTTACCTGCCAGCATGAGGAAAGCGCCTACAGCTACCACCACCATGTACAGTGCGTATTGCATGGCACGATTGTCCGAGTTCCAGTCGGCGAGGGAGGCAGATATCGTTGCCAGTGCTTCCGGTCTGTTGGCTGCCTCATACTTTTCGATCACGGCGTCGTGCATGGTGTAGTCCACCTCATTGAAGGTACTCTCCTGGTACTCGTCGAGCTTGCGCACGATATAGCTTTTGATGTCCTGCCGGTTACTGGGATCGCTCAAAAAGTCCAATACGTCTTCGGTGATCTCTGGGATTCGGTTTCGAATCTCTCTCAGACAGATGGTGATCCCCATGCTGCTAAAAATACCCGCAAACCCCGCATTTTTGTTTTTTTCGCTCTCGACCGCGGCCATTTTGTCGATCGTTGTGGTGAGAAACTCTTGCACCTTCTCGCGCATATCGTCGCGGTTGGTGTCGTCCATGTTAAACTCCTCGATCTTCTTCGTGACCACACCCGCCAGTACATTCTTCCATTCATCCACGCTGAAGATCCCGTACTTCACTTTCGACAATTCTACGAAGTCTGACTTGAGTGCCCGGCGCACAGATTCCGCACGAAAGACCATGATCGAAAGCACGATAACGGCGACGAGTCCCATAGCCAGGACCCCGGTTTTTATTTTGTCCATTTCGAGCGCTTTTTACCTCTTTATCGGTAAAGTAAGCAATGTCCGCGTATCAAGCCAGTCTCCCCAGATGCAATCGGCTGAATTTGGACGAGGGGCTCGTCTGATGGGCGGCGAAACGCCCTTGGTCGTGTCCTTCGGATTTTCAATTTTTGGGGCTCCCCATGAAGTGAGAGGCTAGATGGCCTTGCTATTTGCCGTATGCTACGCTCTCCACTTCATGGTCGGGCTATCCAGGGCTTCGCTTCGCTTCGGTCCCTATCGGGACTAGAGACCCTTCCTATCCCTGAGCCAAACGTTACCTGCAAGCATGGTCGACCAGTGATATTTGGGTAAAAACACCCGGGATGGGCTCCTTGAAGTTCTTTATCTTTCTAGAACGTTTTCAGTAAACAATAGCCCAATGGAAGAGAAACTATATCATTACAAGGCCCTGGTCGTCGGTGTCTACGACGGAGATACCATCACTGCACAAGTGGATTTGGGATTCCACGTACAGTTCACGGAGAAGTTCAGGCTATCGGGTATCGATACACCAGAGGTGCGTGGAGGAGAGCGTGAGCAAGGTATCATTAGTCGGGACGCCCTGCGCAGCAAGATCCTCAATCAGGAGGTCTTCATTGAGACTGAGAAAGACAAAAAAGGAAAGTATGGCCGTTACCTGGCGACAGTACATCTCGAGGAGGATGGAGAGTGGATCAATGTCAACGAGTGGCTGGTCACCGAAGGACTAGGTGTCTTTCACGAGTACTAATACTCGACCCCTAGTCCTTCTCGCTTCTTGCACCTGACAGATGGGGCACTCGACCCTACTGGTCCCAACTTACTTCGCTACTGCGCACCCAGCCGATACGGTCCGCGACAGCGGTGATTTGTTGTTCGGGCTCAATAGCGATAGGTCGGGTGTATACCTGCCATGCTGGACCCTCCTCATTGGTCATTCGGTACCCTATGCTTGCACCCGGTGTCTCACAGGTCATCGTCAGTTGTCCATTGTCCACGGATAGTACAGGTGCAGCGACCACGGGTTGGACTCGTTCAGCGCCCCACAGCGAGTCGATCAGCAAAGGCTCGGGCATCATCCCCGTGTCCTTGGAGGTGGCCACCCAGTTGTCAAGTACCCCCCGTAGCTCCTGCAGCTTGTCAGCATACGCCGGATCGTTTGCCAGATTGTTGACCTCATGAGGATCGGCAGTCACGTCGAACAACTCCTCGTTG
>JBCCXG010000647.1:0-4021 GCA_039191945.1 Bacteroidota bacterium | reverse complement strand
GTGAGAAACTGCGGAGGCAAACCTCGAGGATCTACACCTTCATCAGAAAACCCTTCCAATCCCGCGATGGCGTCGGCCAGTCCTTGGGGCGAACTACCAAGCGAGAGGGAGGTCGGAATATTACCCTCCTGGTGAAAGATCAGCGACAAGTCGTTGCCCATTTCCAATGCCAACGGATCTGGCATATCTTCCGTAGGGAACTCCGCCGGATAGGAAAGCGGCGCGTACTCTTGCTGTAAGTACCGACCGATCCATCCGGATGAAAAATACTCGTCAGCATCCCCCCCCATGAACCAAATGTCACGACCGCGAAAGTGCGAACCGTTGTTGTTTTGATAGGAAACGCCTTGGAAGACCGCCGCTTTTCCCGTGTCATATAGGAACTTGAAGTCGTTCATGTCAGGATGTAGCCCTATCTGATCTGCGGTAGCCACCGTACTATCCAGTTGGATAGCCGTGCGATTACCTACTTTATAGGGTATGGCGATATTGGCCCTTCGGCTGACGTATTGATCGTAATCACCCAAAGGGATGAACGTGTTCAGCCCATCATTGCCGCCGTGCATCTGCACGATTACAATGACCCGGTCGTTGGTGCTTTGCATGGCTAGTCGCTGCAGAGGCTTCGACGAGGCCATCATTTTGATCGGAATGCCTTGAAATGCTAGCGGCGCACCTGCTGCAAATCCGACTTTCTGTAGAAATTTCCTCCTTCTCATTTTACATCAGTTGATATTCAGGTGATTGTAGCATCGCATTGATAAGGTTGGAGAGCTGCTGGGTGATGTCTCCCAAATCGGGGACTGTCGCCCATCGCTCGGTCCAATAGGTTTCTGGGTCTGCACTTCCGTCAAATAGGATTTGACTTCGGAAATAGTTGAGCCGCTCAGCGGTCAGTTCACTATCTGCTTCTGTGTAGGACAAATCCGCGGACACTGGCAGGAAATATTCAGCCAGGGCGATCACCAGTAGTCGGGTGTCGCTGGCCTCACTATCTGGGATGTTGGCTTTGACAAAGTCGTAGATATTCACCTGGCCCATCATCGGCGCTTCGATTGAAATCCGGTCGCGGATGAAATTGTAGCGCTGGGTGAGATAGTTGGTAGTGATCCAGCTACGATTGTAGATAGGGAATTGATGATAGGATGAGTAACCAGCGACCTCAAAGGGCTCGTAAAAGTCCATTCCCATCCGTCCCAGGCTACTCATAAGGTCTCCGACAAACTGATAAAACGATACCGGATCTGTCGCATATGAGGGGACAGTGATCTCGAAATTCTTTACAAAACCTAAGGTGAGGTCCAAGGGTGACTTGATAAGTCCGCCGAAGTTGTTGTCCTGAGGTCCTCCATCAGCATCGTAAAAGTGCTGACTTGCAAAGAGCGTTTCCAGTACGGGCTGCAACTTGAAGTTGTTGGCCGTAAAAACGTCTGCCATCTCCTGGATGATATCGTTTTGAAGTTCGTCGCTGATGTTATGGTAGACAAAGAAGCGATAGATCTTTCGGCAGATATGACGGGCTGTTTCATCTTGACGATAAATAAGCGCCACCAACTGGGCTACCTCATCCAGTAGGCTTTCCTCTACCGGATTACCGTTGACCAGTAAATCAGCGTTGGGACTTACCGATTCTCCACCTAGCCGTTGACTAAATACCTTGGTACCATTGTCATGCTGAGCAGCAACCGTATTTCCTTTGATCACACCTCTGGGAAGGCCAGTTTCTTCGTCGATGTTCAAAAAGTTGTCGTCCACGTCGAAACCACTCAATACGCGGGCCCCTTCTTGCACGTCTTCCTCGGTAAAGTGGAAATAGTCCCCTTCGAACTCAGGCTCTGGTTTAGACCCTTCCAATCCTCGACCTACACTGTACAGTTCGAGAAGTTCTCTCGCGAAATTTTCGTTGGGCCTGCCACGGACATTCAAGCGGCCATCGAGGAAGACCAGCATGGCATTTTCGACCGAAATCTTTTCCGTAAGCTTTCGGAAGCTCCTTTCATACACCGTGTTGGGCAATGTCGGATCAGGATTTGTGATAGTCACATCGTCCTTGTCAAAGGCAAAAATCCTGAACAGGGCATTTTGATAATAGATGGCCTGCGTACTCCTCACGACGGACCGCTTTGTAGTAAAATGCGTGTGAAGGAAGAATACAAGACGCTCCCGAAGCGAATACGCCAGCTGTTTTTCCGCCGGTACGTCGATGGCCAGCATCTGACCAACCATCCACTGGTTGAGCAAAGCATCGAGATTTGAATCCTCGTTGGCGTCGGTTGGTCCTCCTGTGATCCATTCCATGCCCGTTGCCGGGTCGATAGGAAGTGGGGGGGTTGGGAGGTCGTTATCAAACAATCGTTGGACGGCCTGCTGCGGCGTCAGATTTGCAAACTCATCAATCTGTGCAATCGAAGCACCAGAACAGGCCCGACGCAATAGGTGAGCCGCACGCTTTTTACCGAGCGTTTCGGTTAACTGGTTCAATGGCATGTGTTGTCTTCTGGTTTAAGTGTGAAGTTAGCAAAAGAACTATAAATATTGCAATATTTTATCTTTGAATAGTTTAATTTTTCATCAAAGAAAAGGCTTGTGCTTTGCCGGAGAATAGTGTTTTCGTGTATTTCCATGTATGCTCAAAGAAGTCAGACTGACGATAAGCATCGAGTGCTTTTTCGTCTGTCCAGTGACTTAATGTATAATATACATGCTCATCGCGATTATCCCTACATAGCTCGAGGTGAAGGCAGCCGTCGAAGGCTTGGATGAGGCTTTTTTTGGAGTGAAAGAAATCGAGAAATTCAGGTATTTTTTCCGTCTGGAATTCCATCCGGACAATTCTGATGAGCATAGGTCAGTTGTTGAATTCGATAACGATAGGCGTGTCGAGCTTTAGTCCAAAGAGTTCGGACGCATTGCCCTTGTTGATCCCTATTTGTAGCAGTCGCGAAGAGTTAAACAATAGATAACAGTTTCCAGATTCCACATCGCCGTAGTCTAGATGCACAGCATGGAAGACTTCGCGGCCAACATGGATGCTGTATTCCGAGCTGCCATTGAGCTTCACAATGGCCTCAAAGTCTTGTTGTGTAATATTTGTGACCAGGTTGCCATAGTGGTCCACGCGGATGACATGACCCACGATTTCCTTCTTTGTAGCTTTTAACTGACGAGCAATCCTGCGCTCCATCTCACCGAGAGGTTGGCCAAAATCCTCAATGCTTGCTCCCTGAGACAATCTAGCGGCTACTGGAGCCAGGTAGTCCTTGCAGGGGAAAGAAGAACCTTTTCCTACATCTAACTCAATAAGCTTGGCAGGCAAGCGGTCGGTGATCAATGAAAACAGACCTGAGTCATGGCCGACAAAGAAATGGTCTTCCATTTCCAATGCGATATATCGTGGAGTTTCCTTACTCCCAGGATCGATGCTCACCAGGTGTGCTGTCTTGGTTGGGAAGTTCCGGAAAACGTTGCTGAGCACGTAAGCCCCATGGCTAATATCAAAAGGATTGATGTCGTGACTGATGTCGATAATGGCCGTCTGGGGGGCCGTTGTTATGATCGCCGCCTTGACTGCTGCCACATAATGGTCCTGCCAACCGTAATCGGACATAAATGTGACTATGGCCATGTGAGCGATGAAATTATTTATTTATTTTGTTTGAAAACTGCAAAGTAAATGCAGGCCTCATTAACCATCAACAAAATAGAAAACACGTTTGCTAGAGAAGGTTATCACGCTTGAAAACGTATCCCTGGTTGATTTCCTAGGGGTTGAAAATCAAAACATTAAAGAAATCGCCTCCGCTTTTCCCGACAGTAAAATCATATCGAGAGGTAATGAGATCCGCATTCAGGGATCTGGTCCGCAAATTTTGAGGATCAATGAAATACTGGGGTCACTACTACATCATTATGAGAAATACGGGAATGTAACGCATGAGAACGTCATCAGTACCATTGCCGATGATCACAAGGATCCCCCCAAATTGCAAAAGGACGAGATTCTGGTCTTTGGGACGAAAGG